>JAIXOF010000033.1 GCA_027486935.1 Cyanobium sp. C1_MAG_00004
CCCACGCCATGATATCCATCTGTATGTCCGCTGGCATATCTCGATCCAGCGACAGCACGCTCCAGCCGTGCTCTCTGAATACATCGCCCACGCTGCCTGTACCCGAGAAGAGCTCGAGCAGTCGCATTTATATAAACTCGATCTTCGGTGGTGCGTGTATCGGCTTCTCGCCGCATATCATTGCAGCGATATCGAGCATCAATCCACACTGTGCTCGCTGCACATATATTCCACGTACGCAGATGATTGGCAAGACATCGCGTCGCTGTAGGTCCTGCAGCGGGATGTCCATAGGCTCCAGCGCCTCGTTGACTAGTTGTACCTTGTAGTTGCCATCTGCGTTTATTTTGCACTTCACCTGCTTCCCGAAGGGCGTCTCTTTGATGCAGCTCGACCACAAGTTTTCGACTAGCGGTATATGCTCGCGGGCTTTCTGGATCAGGATTTGCTCCAGTCGCTCCAGATGCTCGACGGCGCTCGGCGCATCCAGAATGATGCTGAGGCGTGTCTCCTGACCCGTTCCGCGATAGACGCCCGGAGCAAAGGGTACGCGCGCCGATTCGCCTCGCGGCAGCAGCTGAATGCGCGGTAGGTGTCCCTTGTAGTGAACTGGTGCTACTTGGACATTCTTTAGCTGTATTGGGGCACTCACGGCCCAGCTCTCCTCGTCCAACGCGTGTTCGAGTAGGGTCGTCATTTATTCCCTCCTGGGAAAAAAGTCTCGGCTGGCTGAACGCGCCTAGTCCGCGACGACAACTCCAGATGCATACAATTCTACAAGGACGTTGAATTGGCACAGCACATACATGCGCCCCGGAAGGAAGTTAGCATCGCTCGTGACGTTGTCGAACTGGAAGCGTAGCGTGTCCGAGCTCGCCTTCGTGTTGAGCCCAGTAAAGCCGGCGACTCCTGCCGGCGTCGCTGCGAGCTTCTCCAGATCGAGCCCAATGTGGAAGTTGGTGGACCTGTAAGTCGGGCCGATCGCCAATCCCACGTCTGCCTGGAGCTGGCCCACCGCCTTCTGCAACTGATAATACGACTCTGAGTGGGACTGGATCGGCACCTGCGGCCAGCAGTTCGCGCCCGCGAAGAGCTGGAAGCGGAAGCTGTCGCGCGTGAAATTGTAGTTGGGCGGGTTCTGATCGAGCGCGGACCCCCCGTGCCAGCTCGTGAAGAGATTGCTGAGCGTCCAGATTCCAGTAAGCGCCGTCGTGGGGAGGAAGTTGACAAACACTCCCTGGAGCCTACTGAAGCTCCTGGACAGCAGCACGGACCAGCTGCCAGCGTTCTGGGCGATATTGGCAAGGGTGAAGTACTGGTTGGACCAGCTGGACAGGCTCAGCGACAAAGGCTTCCCGGACAAGAGGGCCTCGTCGATGCTCTCGTTAAGCTGGGAGTCGAGCATAACAGTGTCCGCCTTGATGGTCGCGTTCTGGATCGTGAAGCTTGTGGACAGAGGCACCGGACCCGGAAGCGGTCCAGGCATGCAGACATCCGAAGCCTGCTGCACCAGCTCAAGCTGCAGCTCAACCGGGAAGCGCCCGATGGGCAGAAGGTAGTGCGAGGCGAAGAGCCCGAGGCCTGGGAGGTCGCAGGTGATCGTCCGCGTCTCACCCGGGTCGATGTGCTCGGGAGTTGGCCCCACAACAGACAAGGGGTTGCTGCCAGTGCCAACACCTGTGATGCCATCGCTCGCGAGGGCTGCAGGGCTCCGGAAGCACTGAAGCGTCGACACCAGCCTGCCATAATGCTGAATGTCTTCGACGAGCGACCCACCGACTCGCAGCTGCGCGCGGTAGAACAAGCACGCCGCATGCCTCCCGGACAAGACGACCGGGTTCGTGCCATCTGTGTTAGTTATCTGGAAGTTGAGACGAACGGTGCTGCAGTCAAGCATCGACTTGCCACCGTCGCTGATAAGGAACCTCAGGACACGCTGACCAGTGCCGACGCTGTAGATATTGGACCCTGAGGCGTAGAAGGTCGACCAATTCCGCGCGCGTACGAAGGACGCTCCTTTTTGACTGCTCAGGCTGAAGCTGAGGCCAGGGACAACAGCGCTGTCCTCGATGGCGGCGGACACCACGCTGTCGAGGTTACTCATAGCTTTACTTTGGGCCGACCAAAATTATCGACCCGACCGACCGGACCGCCGTGTTGGTGCGGAGACGTTGGCGGAATCAGGGTGCCTCTGGAAGCTTGACAGCCTACCGGAAGTGCGATACGACGACGCCGCTGGAGCAGCCGATGCCGCCGCCCGAGCGTACTCGTCGTAGTTAGGAATCTTCGGAGACCGCTCGCGACTCCGCGGAGGCGTCTCGATGTTGCGCGAGTCGATGGTGATATCAACCTTCGGTCGGTACACGCTCGGCTTCCCTGAGCGCCCCCGCTCTGGTGCGGCCTCGGTGTCCGACTTCTGTGTGAACTGCATGTAATCCTCGTCGGCCTCGCTGTCTTGCGGACTCCTTGCTTTTCGTGGTGCGGCAGCAGATGGTCCATGGACGACTTGTGCGTCCTCATCCGGTAAATTGTCGAAGTACCTGCTAACGTCCGCAAGGCTGTCGGGACTGTCCGCGCGCATCCCGGCGATCGTCTGTGCTATATCGCCTCGCGCCC
>JAIXOF010000014.1 GCA_027486935.1 Cyanobium sp. C1_MAG_00004
CCATGGCTAGCGTGATGGGCAACCAAAGCAGAAATATCCACGTCGGCAACACCATCACCATAGGTAAAGCAAAAGGGCTCATCAGCGACGTAATTGCGCACGCGTTTCAGACGGCCTCCAGTCATTGTGGCTTCGCCGGTGTCTACCAAGGTGATCTCCCAGGGCTCCGCCTGCTTGCGATGCACTTCCATTGAATTGGTCCGCATATGAAACGTGACATCGCTCATGTGCAGAAAATAGTTGGCGAAATATTCTTTGATGACATAACCTTTGTAGCCACAGCAAATCACAAACTCGTTGATCCCGTGTGCGCTGTAAATCTTAAGGATATGCCACAAGATTGGACGCCCTCCAATCTCGACCATTGGCTTTGGCTTCAGATGGGTTTCTTCACTAATGCGAGTTCCCAGGCCTCCCGCAAGAATAACCGCTTTCATGATGAAAAACCAACAGCCAACCTGATAGCCGCAGAAGAAACGTTGTCAACCATGCTAAACAGGACAACTGCGAAGGAGAGAATGATCAAAGCATAACCCCAAAGAGACCATTCACATACGATCTATAATTGCAAGACCATCGACGATTCGGAAGACTCGATTACAACGCTTGACTGTACTCAGTCGGTGAGCAATCATCACAATCGTCAGCTCCTTGCTAAGACCATCGATAGCTTCCATCACGGCTTGCTCGGTTTCGTTGTCCAGGGCACTGGTCGCCTCATCAAACACCAGAACAGTCGCACGCTTGTATAGGGCACGGGCAATGCCGATGCGTTGACGCTGGCCGCCACTGAGGCGAATGCCACGTTCACCGACAAAGCTGGCGTAGCCGTCAGTACTGCTTTCGATGAAGCTAGCGATCTGGGCCTGGGCAGCAGCTTCTCGTACTCGCTGCATGTCGATCTGCTTACTAGGAATCCCAAAGGCGATGTTCTCAGCGATGGAACTGTCGGCTAGGTAGATGGCTTGGGGTACATGGGCGATGGCCGCACGCCAGGAGGCCAGGCGCTCGGGATGACAAGAATCATGAATGTCGCAACCGTCAACCAGCAACTGACCAGCAATGGGCTCGAGCAAGCCCATGAGCAGGTCGACAGTGGTGCTTTTGCCACTGCCTGTGCTTCCGATCAGACCAATGCGTTCACCACAGCGGATCTCAAGATCCAGACCCTTAAGCACCTCAGGCAGATCGGGACTGTAGCTGAAGCGCACAGCTTTGAATTCAACGCTACTCACCAGGGGCAAAGGAGCAGCAGCAACTGTTGTGGGGGGGAGCGGCTGGTCGAGCATGGCCAAAACACCAGCCAGATCAGCATTGAGACCCTTCAAGGCTGCCCACCCCGCATAGACCTGCTGCAGCGCCGGCAACAACCGCTGCGCACCCAGGGCCAATGCTCCCAGCAGAGGGATCACGGCACCACTGCTGCCTCGCTGAAACACCAATAACCCGCCGAGCAAGGCGATCGCCACCATGCCCAGGGCTTCAAGTGTGAAGCGTGGGGAGGCCGCTAGAAACTCATTCTTGGCTTGGCGCTGGCGCTGCACGCGGTCGGCGCGGCGATAGATCTCCAGGTAAAGAGGCTGGCTGCCTTCAAGCAGAACATCCCGAATCGCACCGAGGCCCTCTTGCAAAGCCTTGAGCAACTGCTGGCTGGCCGAGGCCATCTGCTGGCCATTACGTGACAGTTCCCGCTGGGTGGTGACCGCCAACAGGGCATAAACACCACCAAACAAGGTCGCCGTGGCCAGGGCTACCTTCCAGTCGATCAGCAACAAACCTGTCAGCAACGCCAACGCAACAACCGATGCCGTCGTCAGTTGCAACAGGTTATTCAACGCCCCAACAGTGCGAAGGATCTGGGCTGTGATCGTGTTAATCACGGCCGAGCTATTGCGCTGCACATGAACCCGATATGGCTGGTAGAGGGTGCGGCGATACGCCTCACAGCTCAGGTCCGAACCGACTGCCGCTGCCAAGCGGCCATTGAGCCATAAGTTGGACAGTCGCACCACGGCAGCGAGCACAGCTGCTATAGCAAAGGCACTGGTGGCCGGCAGTAGTAGCTGGCTAGGGCTTGTCCAGCCAGCCCAGCTAGCAAAAGCTTGAATCCATGCCTGATGCCAGAGTCGCTGCGGATCGCTGAGAACGGCCAAGAACGGAAGAACGGCTCCCAAGGAGACCAGCTCTGCAATGCCACTCGCGAGCATCACGACCAACAAAAGAAGCAACTGAGTGCGGCGATGGTGGCCCAGATGCGCCCATATCCCATGCAGCACAGATCGAGTCGATCGATGTTGGCTATCAATTCCAAGACCCATCAACACGACCTACCAATCACAATGAACCAAGCAATGGACAAATTAAGGCACACCGATCGTCAATTTCGCAGAACCCCAGCACCATCCCATGGCGCATGAATTCCACATCAAAGTCACTGCCCGGACAGAAGTCAAGCCTCACCCTCACAGGCAGAGCCAACAAAGCGTATGCCAGCCCGAGCCGGCGGCATGCGTTTATTGCGGTTAACGCATAAATTACCCACAAAAATAATTGCATTATTGTTGTTACCTCCCACGTTGCCACTCCGGCACCAAGCTCCCCAGCAGCTCCAAGGCTGAAGGTTCATCCTGCCGTGCAATGGCAGCCTCCAGGGCATCCAGCTGAGGCCAGAGCTCAGCCGGCGGGATGGCCCGCTCGCGGGCGCGGTAGATGAGGGGGTGGGCGGTGGGCTCGGAGTCAGCGTCGATCAACAGTTCCTCGTAGAGCTTTTCGCCGGGGCGCAGGCCAGTGCACTCGATGGCGATGTCGCCTTCGGGGTTGCGGGCGTCCCGCACGCTCAGGCCGCTAAGGCGCACCATCTGGCGGGCCAGGTCAAGGATGCGCACCGGCTCACCCATGTCCAGCAAAAACAGGTCACCGCCTTCTGCCAAGACCGCAGCCTGCAGCACCAGCTGCGCCGCCTCTGGGATGGTCATGAA
>JAIXOF010000102.1 GCA_027486935.1 Cyanobium sp. C1_MAG_00004
ACCTGGAGTCCGGGTGGGGTCAGCTACAGCGCCAACAACCGTACCCACATGCTGCGGTTGCCTGATGACCAGCGCATCGAGGTGCGTCTGCCGGATGGCTCAACCCATCCCTACTTGTTGCAGGCTGCGCTGCTGGCCGCTGGCCTGGATGGCATCGAGCGGCAGCTCGATCCAGGTCCCCGTCACGACAATGACAACTACGCCGCCCCTCTGCGAGCCGATCAATGCCCCCGGTTGCCGGCTGACCTGGGCGAGGCGCTCGACGCTTTTGGCGCCGATGCGCCCCTGCGGGAAGCCCTGGGCGAAGACTTCTGCCGTGCCTACGAAACTCTGCGCCGCCGGCAATGGAACCGTGAGCGGGGGCCCATCGGCGAAGCCGAACGCCGCAGCTGTCTTGACTGTTGAGCCCTGGAGAGGGGTCAGAGACCCCGTTCCATCAGCCTGCCCATCAGATCGCTGCTGCGCTGTTGGAAGCCGGCCAGTTGGTTTGGCTCCAGGCCGCCGACCGCCAGCCGGGCCATCTCATAGAGGTGGCGGCTCAGGTCGTCGGCCAGTTGCTGGCTGGGGGAGCTGCCGCCAGCACCGGTGATCACCGATCCGGCCGACAGCTTCAGCAGGCCTTCGACCAGGCGGTGGCGGCGGTTGACCAACAGCACGTGATGTTCGGGCAGGCCCGGCAGGCGTTGCTCCATTAGGGCACCCATGTCGTTGATACGCCGCATCTGTTCGGGCAGCAGGATCAGGGCTGCCGGTGCCTGCTCGCCCTTGAGGGCCTGCACCTGGATCGTCACCTTGTCATCGGCCAGGGCTGCCTTGAACAGGTCGCGCAGTTTTTCGGAGCTGTCTTTGCCGTCGGCATCGGCGAGCTCGCTGTCCTTGTCCTGCAGGGTGTCGTCCAGTTCGGCATCGACCCGTTGGAACTTGAGATCCTCGTGGCGGTATTCGAGCCAGGGGATGAACTGGCTATCGATGAAGGTGTCGGCCAGCAGCACCTCGGCTCCCTGGCTCTTCCACAGGGCCAGGGCCCCTGCCTGCCCGGCCTCGTCACTGCAGTAGAGAATGCGCTTGTCGTTGGCACCGTCCAGCCGGCTGCGGTAGCCAGTGAGAGTGGTGAAAGCTTTGCCACCCTCGCCGGGGATCGGATCGGGGTTGTCGCCCTCAGCGGCGACACCAGTGGTTCCGAACAGCACCAGGTCCGCCACCTGATCGGCGAACTTGTCGTCTTCCATGGCGCCGATCTTGATGAACGGTGCCAGGGATTCCCAGATCTCGGCATAGCGCCTGGGCTCGTCGCGGTGCAGCTCCTTGAGACGGTCGGCCACCTTCTTGGCGACGAACCCACCGATCGAGCGCACCCGCCGGTCGGTCTGCAGGGCCGATCGGCTGACATTGAGTGGAATGTCGGGTGAGTCGATCACACCGCGCAGCGGCAACAGGTAGCGGGGAACCACCTCCTTGATCGAATCGCTAACGAAGACCTGGTTGCAATAGAGCTTGATTTCACCTTTCTCCCAATCAGCGCGGCCTGTGAATTTTGGGAAATACAGAATGCCCTGCAGGTTGTAGGGGTAATCGGTGTTGAGGTGCACCCACAGCAGCGGATCTCCCTGGAACGGATACAGATAGCGATACAGCTCGATGTAATCGTTATCGCTCAGATCGCGGGGACTCTTGCGCCAGGGGGCCTCACGCTTGTTAACTGATCCACCCTCGAGCTGCACCTCCACCGGCATGAAGTCGCAGTAGGTGGTGATCAGGGTCCTGATGCGTGCAGGCTCGATGTACTCGAGCTCCTCTTCCATCAGATGGAGAATCACATCGGTGCCCGGTTCACGACGGGTCGCAGCCCCGAGGCTGAAGCGGGGCGAGCCATCGCAGCTCCAGCGCACCGCCTCGCTGCCCTCGCGGGCGCTCAGGGTGACCAGTTCCACCTGGGCGGCGACCATGAAGCTCGAGTAGAAGCCAAGACCGAAGTGGCCGATGATGGCGTCGCTTTCGCTTTTGTACTTCTCGAGAAAATCTTCGGCACTCGAGAAGGCGACTTGGTTGATGTAGCGCTTGACCTCGTCGGCGGTCATGCCGATCCCGTTGTCGCTGATCGTGAGGGTTTTGGCCTCGCGGTCGATGCGGATCTGGATCCTGCCTTCGGAGCCCTCGCTGCAGTCGCCGGCCATGGCGGCCATGCGCCGCTTGCTGATGGCGTCAACACCGTTGCTGACCAGCTCCCGCAGGAACACCTCGTGCCCGCTGTAAACGGCCTTTTTGATGATCGGGAAGATGTTCTCGGTATGGATCTGGATTTGACCCTGTTCGGCTTGCAGCACGGCTGACTCGCGGCGAGGTTTGGACCAGATTCCATGCCCCATGCCCCGCTCGCCAAGGGGTGGCGATGGGTGTAAAACCGTCCTCTTGCCCCCTGCCGCGGCCTTTTCAGCAGTGCTGAAACAGCTCACCCTGGACCATGGTGCGCCAGGGCGATGGCGCCTGCTGCGCCGGTCTGCTTGCAGCGACGGCGCGGACGACGGGTGCGGCCGCCAGCGGCGACGGGTTGACGGGCCAGGCCGGTTGCAGCACCAGAGGCCAGCAGACATCAGCAGCCTTGAACACGGCGTAGGGAGAGCAGACAGTCATGGAATCCAAGAGCAGTACGCCTGTACTAAGTCGGATTCGTCATGCTGTCAAGGGCGTTGGCTGGGGCTGCGCTGGGTTGGGCTGGCGGCGCCCAGGTCCTTGGGGTACAGCTGGCGCCAGAAGTCGCACTGGTGATACCGGCTGGCGTCGTAGGCCTCGGCTGCAGGGGTGTCCCACAGCATCACCGTCTTGCCACCTTTGAACAGCGGCCAGCTGGGCAACCCTTCGCCGTTGGGGGTGCCTGTGTGGGCAAACGCAGCCACCGCCCTGACCATCAGCGTGGCCAGGGTCTGGGAGGCCTTGGGCAGCTCTGCTGCGTCGATGCGGCTGTTGTTGGAGAAGTGGGGGAACAGGTAGTTCAGGGCAGCTGAATGAACGGCCCCCAGCTCAAAGCCAGGGTCCGG
>JAIXOF010000234.1 GCA_027486935.1 Cyanobium sp. C1_MAG_00004
CTGCTCACGGCTCTGCAGCAGAGCCTGGTTGAGATCAAAGGCGGAGGTGGGACCTGGCGTCGGCTCCATCCGCCCGCAAGGGGTGGTGGTCATCGAAGGCACTGCGGGACCGGCGCCCGCTTGTCTGGGATATTACCGGCTCGCTAATCCGAATCTGTATCTTGCGCAACGCAAGCCATGGCTTACTCCGAGCCTGGCTCGAGCCTGATGGCGGCTGCCTCAGCTGGCACCCGTTTTGCTCGACCACTCCTCCAGCCAGCGCTGCGGCAGCCACGCTTCCCCGTCCCACAGGCCGTGCAGCTGCTCTGGGGTGTAGCTCTCAAAGCCGGCCAGCATTGCCTGGAAGGCCTGCCGCTGCTTGGTCGGCGCAGCCTTTGCGGCCGATGTCAGGGCTTCCATCACCCCAAGGCCGTGCTGCTTGGCGGTCTGCACCAGCTCTGAGCGCCACTGCTCGCTCAGGCGGGCGGCCTCCGCTTCATCCACCACCGGCTGGGCCGGCAGTTCCGGCGCCTGGTAGGCGCTCGGCACCGGCAGCAGGCCTAGGTGGCAGCTCCAGAACTCTGCTGGTCCCCACGCCCGCCCCTCGTCATCCATCAAGGGGCTGGCCTGGCTGATCAGATCCTTGAGGGCTCGGGTGCGCACACCGCTGAAGTCCTTGCCGGCCAGGCGGCGGTTCACCTCGGCCAGGGCAAAGAAGCTCTCCGGCCTGGGCTTGGGTGCCTTGCCGTTCTCGAACACGCTCAGCGTGCTGGGGGCCATCACCTCAAAACCAGCCTCCTTGGCCCATTTGTAGGCCGTGTACTGGGTCCAGTTGTTGAGCTCTCGCCAACGCCTAAGCATCCGGCCGAACTGCTGGCCGGCCTCGAGCTGCTTGGCCTCGATGTACCGGTACTCAGAGCTCATCAGGACTGGTACCTGGCCATTAGCGAAAGGCTAAGTCATCCCATTCAGGATCTTGAACGGGTGGCGTGTCCGTTTCAGAGCGGTGTGGGCGCTGACGACCCTGTCTTGGGCGGTCGGGCTGACTGGCCTCGACCAGCGCTGGTGACGGGGCGATGGACTTGGTGCCGCCCTCCCCGCCGGGCGTACGGCGACGGTTTCACATTGCCCATCGGCACCACCCAGCCGCAGGTGACCAGCGGTGCTGGCCAGCAGATGGCCTCGCGCAGCAGCCGCTCCAGCTGCTGGCGTTGCTCCGGCTCCAGCAACGCCACGGGCTCGACGATGCGGCTGTCCGGGCCAAGGGTCCAGTCGTCGTGTTGGCAGCCGTACTCCCATTCGCGCCCATCGGGCGACCGTGCCCACATCAGAGCCTCAAGCCGATCACGGTCGAAGGCGATCTGCAGCTGCCAGCCGCTGGCCAGATCGAGCTGCATCCGCCCCCACCAGATCTCAATACAGGGCTTATCTGCCAGGAAGGCCTCCCCCGCCAGAACGGCCAGCAAGGCCTGCTGGATCTCGGCGGCGCAGCAACGGCTCAGGGGGTGCAGAGCGGATGACGCAAGCCAATGCCACGGCACCAGAGCGCCCACTCCCCTGGGGCGATCGGGTTCCCGCAACAGCGGCAATGGCCGGGATGGCGCACACGAATCCGCCGAAATCCGGAGGTTTCGCCTGGCCTCTGCCCAGCGGCCGGCCTGTGGGGCGCTGCTGTTGTGGGCTGGGCTGCGGGACGGTGGGTGGCGATCTGGAGACCGTGCTCGCGGATCAGGCGACA
The DNA here is from genome assembly GCA_027486935.1 of Cyanobium sp. C1_MAG_00004. GTDB lineage: Bacteria > Cyanobacteriota > Cyanobacteriia > PCC-6307 > Cyanobiaceae > RGUW01. The sequence continues at coordinate 1,718 of JAIXOF010000234.1, forward strand.
GGCCAGATGAGCACTCGTGCGCGCCTCCTCCAGGTGCGGCGAGGCGGTCATCGCCACCAGCTTGCGGACCTTCTCCGCCGCCCGATCCGCAGCTGCGCTGTCGACCATGCCCTGTTCGCCAATTGAATCAGCTTAGCGAGCCTGTGCCAGTATGAATAAGCTGATTCGACATGCCGAGGTACCCGTGTCCTCGATGATGACCCCGCTCTCCGTGCAGTTCACGCTTGAGCAGCGCGACTGGCTAGATGCGCGCACCCGCGGCGGCGTGCTCTCGCGCTCCTCGGTGATCCGCCTGATCGTGGCCGAGGCCATGGAGCGCGATCAGCTCGCCAGCAGCCCCCGTAAGCGTCAGGGGCTCGATGGCCAGCGCTGAGCCGGCCGCTGCCCCTACGCAGGCACGCATCGAACGCGCCGCAGTCAATCAGTTCCTCTCCCTGCTGGGCAAGGACCCCGCCAGCGCCAGGCTGCGCGCCTTCCCCCACCGCGCCAACCCGGCCAAGGGACGGATCGGGGCTCGCAAAGGCCCCTTTGATCTGGAGGCGGCTGAGCAGTGGCAGCGGGAGGGCCGCGGCGTCTACCTGGTGATCAACGACGGCGGCGACAGCAAGCGTGAGATCAACGCCTGCCGGGCGTTCTTCGTGGAATGGGACGACCGGCCGATCGACTGGCAACTGAATGCCTGGCAGGAGCTGGGCCTGCCGGAGCCCTCGCTGATCGTGCTCAGCGGCGGCAAATCGGCCCACTGCTACTGGCTGCTGCAGCAGCCCATCCCGCCGCAGGAGTGGGCACCACTGCAGGCGGAGCTGATCGCCTATGCCGGGGGCGATCCCCACTGCAAGGACGCCTCGCGGGTGATGCGCCTGCCCGGTTGCTGGTATATCGACGCCAGCGGTGAGCCCACCGCTCTGGTGGAGCTGGTGAACGTGAGCAGCCAGCGCTACGCCCCGGAGGACATCGCCCTGGCACTGCTGCCCGATGAGTTCGCCGAACCCGTTGCAGGCACATCACCCCAACAAGAGATTCCGCTGGAGCAGCCCAGCGAGGGTTCAGCCAATGGCATTCCGCTTCCCGAACTGGGCGACGAGGACTTCGGGCCGCCGCGGCCATTGGAGCAGATCCGCACCGCCCTGGCTGCCATCCCCCGCCGGGTGGCCGGCAGCAACACCTACGCCGATTACCGCAACCTTCTCTGGGGCCTGATCCAGGCCTGCGAGCAGGCCGGCCACGACCGCGAGCTGGCGATCGCCCTGATGGAGGCCCATAGCCCCTCCGCCAGCTGCGGCTGGGACATCCGTCAGGTGGCCAGCTCTGGCGGTGAGCAGATCAGCGCGGCGACCTTCTGGTTCCACGCCCGTCAGCACGGCTGGTTGCCGCCGGAGCCTGTCCACACCCCCAGGCCCTCTGGCACGAAGACCAACGGCAGCCACCGAAACCAGAACGACACCGGCGGACGCCATCCCGGCGGCAAGAGCAGCGACCGCAGCAGCAACGCCAGGGGCACCAGGGGATCTGGGCCTGGCGCTGGCCCGCAGCGCTTCTCGCCCAGGCCCGACACCCGGGTGCGCTGGGGAAAGGTGCACCTCCCGATCAACCGTCGCCTCAACGCCTTGGAGCACTGCATTTGTTCCCTGGTTGGCCGCGAGCGCAACAGCCTGCGCCGCTCGGCCCGCGTGCGCGAGGCCCATGCAGCCCTGCAACTCAAGACGGCCCTGCGGCTGCAGGAGATCGGCCAGCTGATCCTTGAGGCCCACGACCAGCGCAACGGCAACCGCTTCCGCGGTCTTGATCAGGCCGAGCGGCTAGCGATGTCGCAACCCGTTGTGGAATGGGAGATCCCGGGTTGCATCCCGCGCCGCGATCTCTCGATCGTGGGCGGCCGGGCCAAGGTGGGCAAGACGCGGCTCGTGCATGCACTGGCCCGCTGCCTGCTCTGCGCCGAGGACTTCCTCGGGTTCGGGGCACCGGATGCCCCGCGGCCGGTGATCCTGGTGACCGATGACCAGGGCGATGGCGACACCGCCCAGATGCTGCAGCAGCTGGGGATCTGGGATCACCCGTTGCTGCTCTGGTCACGCCGGTTCCGGGCCACGGAGGCCAA
>JAIXOF010000084.1 GCA_027486935.1 Cyanobium sp. C1_MAG_00004
AGCCTTGACAGACGAAGGGCCTCAAGGGGCGAGTCAGCCTCTTCAGTGTGAACAGCCGCCTCACTTTTCGCCCTCCTTTTCTTTGTGTGTTTGTTTGTTTTTCTTCTCGATCGCCCATCTTCGCCATCATTTTCCTCCTCGCGGTATTCGCTAGGATGCAGCTCCGCACGATGGCGCGCCTCGCGGCCCTGGCCGCAGCGGTGACAGGGGCAAGCGCGCAGACCTCGCCCTTCCCGCCCCTGCAGGTCTTCTACTCCAACACAAACACCAACAATGCGGTGCTCGCGACCGCCGCCTCCATCGCTCAGCTTGACAGCTCCTACGTGTACTACGACGGAGACCTGCAGGTGGGTGTGTTTTCCTGTGTAACTCACCCCGACACGCTGTGTTGTTGCGTTTTTCAGGATCTGAGAGGGCCTGCGGGGAAGTTGAAGTTGTGCGCCACGCTGCGCACGAGTCGTCGGAGGCCTCGGGAAACACTGCCTCGGCCTCGCGCATTCGTGGCGGGGATGCATGGTAACACAATCGCGCGTGGTGGGCGTATGGCGTCCGGGGCCTGGAGCCGCATTCCACCCGATTGGCAGTCCAGTCACGGATCCCCTACCCCCATCAACCCGAGTCGTTTTGGGGGGGGGAGAGGACTTTTGGTCGTCCGCTGCGCTCGTGTGTTATACGCAGACGGCACGCCACCCAACACCCACCTCTCCCCCGCCCAGTCACCACGGTCCCTACTCTTCTTCCCCCCGCCCCCCCGCCCCCCTCTTCTCGCGCGCAGGTGGTGTCCAACGAGACCTCCCCGCAGCCGCCCAACACCATCGCCCTCAACTCCTACTACAACTCCCAGACCAAGCGCTGGATGACCACGGCCTCCGACCAGGGCAACCAGTGGGCTCGCGCGAACGGGTACTCGTTCCAGCGCATTGAGGGGTGGGTCTACGCCGTGGGCACCAACGACTCGTCCATGATCCCGCTTGAGATGTGGTACTCGTCCGCCCGCGACGACCACTTCATTGTTGGCACGACCCTCAACCGCAACAACGTTATCGGCGCCGGGTACACCCTCCAGTACATCGACTGCTTCGCCCCGCTCGCGTGGACGGTCTGGCCTAACGCCCCGCCTGCCGGCATCCCCTTCCCCGCCTCCGCGGATCTGCTCGACTACGAGCTCGCTTGGGGCAACAATTTCGTCACTCCGGACATTGACGCGGACACGTGGTACCTCGCGTGGGGCGCGGACGGCATCCTGCGCTCCTCGTGGAGAGACGGCACCGTCGCGGGCATCAAATCTTATAGCGGCAGCCACCACGCCACCACTGGCTTCGCGACCATTGTTGGCGATGACCCCTCCAACCTCTCCGTCACCCACGTCGGCGTCTACAGCGAGCCGCCCGATCCGTACGAGGGCAGGTACCCGTCTCTCTCGTTCCACTATGACGGCGTTTGGTATTACGGCACCTACTCGTTGGATAATGCGGCGGGGCTCATCTGCGGCAACTGGTGCGTGCAGGGGCCGTTCACCGAAATCAGGTACTCTCTGGACGGCAATGGGAGCACCTGGGTCTCGCCGCGGCGCAACATGACGTCGCCGACCGACAACCTCTTCGGGGAGTTCGCCAACGCGACTCGCAAGGTCAAGTTCGGCGCCCCCCACGCCGTCGATCACGGCCAGAACAACCAGTACGCGCCCGACGGGCGCCTCTACATCATCGGGCACGGCGCCGAGGCGCAGGACTACACGGAGCCCCAGAGCTGGATGCAGGGCAGCTCCGTCTACATGGCCCGCACCACGGGCGCGCCCGACCCTGAGACGATCAACAACGCGAGCAGCTGGGAGTTCTACGCCGGAGGCAACGGCCCGTCGGCCGTGTGGGCGCCCGCCATCCAGCAGGCCGCGCCGCTCTTTGTCTGGCCCAACCGGACCGGCGTCGTCACCCTGTCTTGGCACCCGATCCTCTCAAAGTACATCATGGTGGTGTCTACCCCCACCACCAGCCCCTACACGGTATACCACTTCGACACCTATTTTCTCGAGAGCGACTCGATCACCGGCCCGTGGAGTTATGTGACGTACATGTCTTCCTTCGGCCCCCAGGCGTACTTTGTCCACATCCCCTCCGTCTTCATGGGGCGCACGTCCTACGCCTCGCGCGGGGAGGTGAACGCCGCGCGCCTCGTCGCCAAGGGAGAGCACGTCCCCATCGAGGCCGTTGCGGCCGGCGGCACGGGTCCCGCGGCCCGCGCCCAGAACCTCACTGCCCTGACGACCCCCCGCGTCTTGGCGGAGGCGGAGGCCGGGGCGGAGGCGGAGGCGGGAGGGTACTACAATTTCTTCCTGTCCTACTCGGCGGACTTTGCGAGCAGCTACGCCCCCAATCCCCCCGGGTCCGGCTACCATTGGTGCCTGCAGCAGAGCCGCTTCTCCTTGTCCGCGGAGTTCGCGGCGCGACTGGAGGCGAAGAAGTCGGCGGCCGCCGAGTGAAAACGGTGACGGCCTCACCCCACGCGGGGATCGTTTTGTGCGATACACTGCGCGTGCGCCTTTGTCGGGCCCAGCTGCGTTTGGGGTGGGGGGAAATGAAATAGAGATGGGAGGAGAGCGTAGCGTGCACGGCCTATAGTGCCATCCCAAGAAATCACCTTGCCCACGGCCACCCCACCCCGACCC
>JAIXOF010000145.1 GCA_027486935.1 Cyanobium sp. C1_MAG_00004
CTGGCGGCCGACTGGAACAGAAACCGCCGCGGCCGCCCCCAACGCTCGGCAGCTGCTGGAGCCATCAACTCCAACACCGCGGCTCCCAGGGCCGACAGGTGCTGCGGCCGCTCGGCATCTACCACCACCCAGGCCCCCGGGGCCAGACCCGCCAGACGGGCGACCAGGGCCTGCGGGTCCCCCTCCAGCTCGGCCAGGCCCAGGCGCTGGACGCTGGCCGGGCTGATCGGGTGGAACGGGCTGATCGGATTGACCGACTCATCCTGCCCGTCGCGGCCAAGCGCAGCCGTCTTGGCGGCGATGTACTCCGCCAGATCGCTGGTGTCGTAACCGAACAGGCGATCGCGGGCGAAGTCGCTGGTGTGCACCGGCTGGCCGTGCAGCCGGTGTTCGCCGCCCACGGTCGTGCGCCCCCCCGGCAAAAAGGCCGGCACCAGAAAACGGCCGTCCACACCTGAGGCCCCCCAGCCCAGGGGGGCAGCCAGCTGCTGCTCGATCACCTGCAGCTCCAGCGGAAAGTGACCCCGCAGGGTCGAATCCCCGCGGCTGACCAGCACCAGGGGCTGCAGGCGGGCCGCCAGATCCGGGTCCTGGGCCGTGATCTGGGCCATCGCCGCCGCCAGGTTGTCGCAGATCGAGGCCACCCGCTCGCGGGCCTGATCGGGCGCCAGGGCCCGGGTGTTGGCCAGCACGAACAGCAGCGGCGACGGGTGCGCCAGGCCCCGGCGCAGGCTGGCGGCATCGGTGGCCAGCAGCAACGGACAGCTGTGCACCGTCTGGGAGCCGGTGGGATCGTCGTCGAAGACCACAACCTTCATGGGACCATCGTGCCGTGACGGTTCACACCCCCCAGACCCAGAGCGAGCTGCAGCAGCAGGTGTGCCAGCTGCATGCCGAGGCAACCCCGTGGCTGCCGGCGGGCCTGGGCAGCCGGCTGGACTGGGGGCCGGCGGTGGCGGCGGGCAGCGTGGTGCTCAGCAGCCGGGGCCTGGCGGGCATCCGCGACCACAGCGCCAACGACTTCACCGTGACGGTGGCCGCCGGCACACCACTAGTGGTGCTGCAGGAGGCCCTGGCACACCACCGGCAGTGGTTGAGCGTCGATCTGCCCTGGGGATCGGCCGAGACCAGCATCGGCGGGCTGATCGCCCGCGGGCTCAGCGGGGGGTACCGGCAGCGGCACATGGGCCTGCGCGACCAGCTGCTGGGCATCCAGCTGCTGCGCAGCGACGGGGTGCTGGCCCGGGCCGGCGGGCGGGTGGTCAAGAACGTGGCGGGCTACGACCTGATGCGGCTGCTGACCGGCAGCTGGGGTTCCCTGGCCCTGATCACCGAAGTGACGCTGCGCACCCAGCCGATACCGCCGCAACGGCGCACCCTGGTGATCCAGGGCCCCCTGGCGGTCTTAGAGCCATTGGGCCGCTGGCTGCTGAATTCGAGCCTGAGCCCCGAACGCATCGACCTGTGGAGTGCCCCCCTGGCGCAGGCCGCCGGCCTCAATGACCAGCCGCTGCTGTTGCTGGGGCTAGCCAGCATCGACGCCACCACCCTGGACGAGCAACTCGCCTGCATCGCCGCCAAGGCCCGGGAGCTGGAGCTTGGGCCTGGCCCGGGGCCTGAACTGGAGCTCAGCACCCCCGACCCGGAAGCGGCGGCGGCCCTGCTGGCCTGCGGCCGGGGCGCCGTCCCTGGGGGGGACGCTGATCCCGCGGGCGGCGCCGACTGGCTGCTGCGGCTGGCGGTGCCCCCCAGCCAGCTGTGGACCCTGCTCGCATCAAGCGAGCTGCAAGGCCTGCCGCTGACCATGGCGAGCGGCAGCGGCATTGGTGATGGCTGGGCCTGCGCCGCCGCCCTGCCCCGCTACCGGGTCGAGGCCCTGCGCCGCCGCTGCCAACAACTGGGCGGCTATCTGACGGTGCTGCGCCAGCCAGAGCCGGCCGCCGGCAACGCACCCCTGCCCGCCTGGCTCGATGCCCCCTCGAGACCGCTGATCGAAGCTCTCAAGCGGCAGTTTGATCCGAAGCAGCAACTGGCCCGGGGCCGCCTGCCTGGGGTGGCTGCTCCACTGGGCTGAGCGGCTCGACTGCATTGAGCTGCTCCAGGTTGAGCTGCTCCAGCCAGTCCAGCAGGGCGCGGTTGACCTGATCGGGCACTTCGTCGTGGGGGCAGTGGCCCGCCTCGAGCACCACCTCGCTGGTGCGGGCCGGGGCGTGGTGTTGAAAGGCGGCACGGCGGCCGGCGGCGTTGATCCAGGGGTCGCGGATGCCCCACAACAGCAGCAGCGGGCAGCCCAGCTGCGCAAACAGCTCATCGAGGGGCTGGCCGCGGGGGATGTCGAACACGGTGCGGAACACCCCAAACGCCCCTGGGTCGCGCGACGGCCGCAAAATCGATTGCACCAGCTCGTCATCGACGTTGGTGCGGTCGATGTACACCTGGTTGAGGGTGCGGCGCACCGTCGCCGGCCGGCGCAGGTTCTCGAACAGCAGCCGCTGCAGCACCGGGCTTTTGAGCAGGGCGCCACCGATGGTCTGGCGGGCGATGGCACCCCAGCCCTTGGGCGGGGCCTGCTCGTCCGAAAACGGCCCGGCGGCGTTGACCAGCACCACCCCGGCGGCCTGCTCGCCCAGGGCCACGCCCGCGGCCAGCGAAGCAAAACCCCCCAGCGAATTGCCCACCAGCACCGTGGGGCGGCCGATGCGCTCGCGCACATAGGCCGCCAGCTGGTCGCGCCACAGGGCGCCGCCGTACTCGAGGCCAACGGGCTTGGCGCTGCGGCCGAAGCCCAGCAGGTCGATCGCGTGCACCTCGTGGGTGCGAGCCAGCACCGGCAGGTTGTGGCGCCAGTGGTCGGTCGAAGCCCCGAAGCCATGGACCAGCAGCACCGCCGGACCGGTGGGCTGCTCGGGGGCCGCCTGCACCGCATGGACGGGGTGGCCCAGGTGGGTCCAGGGGGCCTGGCTGCAGGTCGCGGTGGTCAAGGGCACAGAGCGATCAGGTGGGGGTTTCGGCGAGGGGGTCGAGCTCCGGTTCGGCGGTCTGACCCGCCAGCACCACCCGCAGCAGGATCGGGGCCAGGAAGGTGGTGCCGATCACCATCAGCAGGATCGCCGCCTCAAGCGGCGGGGTCAGGATCGACGCCTGGGTGCCGAGCCCCAGGAAGATCAGACCCACCTCACCCCTGGGCATCATGCCCAGACCGACCACCAGACGGTTGGTCTTGACCTTGCTGACGTAGCTCCAGCCGGCTGCGATCTTGCCGGCGATCGCCACCGTCAGCAGGAAGGCCGCCACGATCAGGCCCTCGCGGTTGGCCGGATCGAACGGGTTGAGCACCGACAGATCCATGCTGGTGCCGATCAGCACAAAAAAGACCGTGGCGAACAGGGCCACCAGGGGCTTGACCGTGTCCTGAATCTCGTGGCTGCGGCGCGATCCGCTCAGGATCAGGCCAGCGGCAAAGGCCCCCAAGGCCGCCTCCAGGCCGATCGCCTGGGCGGCAAAACAGCAGCCGGTCAGCACCACAAAGGAGGCGACGACCACATCGCCGGGGGCCTTGAGCTGGTCGATGAACCAGTCAAAGGCCGGCGCCGCGGTGCGGCTCAGGAACAGGGCCGCCGCGACGAACACACCGGCGGCGGTCACCAGCTTGAGGATCGGGGCCAGGGCAAAACCCTCGCCACCGGCCAGGGCGACCACCACCGCCAAAATCACGATGCCGAGGATGTCATCGAGCACGGCGGCACCGATCACGGTCTGGCCTTCGCGGGTCTTGAGGAACTTGAGCTCCCCGAACACGCTGGCGGTGATGCCGATGCTGGTGGCGGTCATGGCCGCGCCGGCGAAGATCGCCGGGATCAGCGGCACATGGAACAGGTAATACAGGCCGGCGGTGCCCATCGCAAAGGGCAACACCACCCCGGTGACCGCCACCGTGGTGGCCTGCAGGCCCACCGCCACCAGCTCATCGAGCTCGCTCTCCAGACCCGTCAGGAACAGCAGCGCATACAACCCCAGCCGGGCCACCGCCTGCAGGTTGGGGAAGGTCTCGTTGTAGATCTCGCCCACCTGGTCGGGGGTGAGACCCGACAGCCCGCCCACGACCTGCTCGAGCACCATGCTGATCTGGGCATGGGTCTCGGGCGGCAGGATCAGGTGCAGGCCCGAGGCACCGATCAGCACCCCGGCCACCAGTTCGCCCAGGATCGTGGGCAGCTGCAGCCGCACCATCAGCTCGGCCAGGGCGCGGGCCGCCAGAAAGATGACGAGGTATTGACCGACCGCGATCAGGGTCTCGGCCACCTCCCCCTGGTGGTTGCCAATCTCGAGCAGTAGAGGGTCCAGGAGCATTAACGCCGCTCTCAGTTGGGGGTGGCGTGACGTTAGGACCGGCCATCAGGCCTGCACTGCTCGTGCAGAGCCGGTGCTCGGACCCTGATCTTTAACGTCCAGCGGGCTTCGGCGACGGAAACCATCGCTACGGTCCGGCAAAGCCACGAGGGTCCGGAGCCATGCAGACCACCGTCGAGCCCGTCGCCGAGGTGACGCTGCAGGGCCTCGACGCCTGGTGGCGGGCGGCCAACTATCTGGCCGTCGGCATGATCTACCTGCAGGACAACCCCCTGCTGCGCGAGCCGCTGCGGCCCGAGCACATCAAAAACCGCCTGCTGGGCCACTGGGGATCCAGTCCGGGGCAGGCCTTCATCTGGGCCCATGCCAACCGCCTGATCCGCGAGCGGGACCTGGACATGATCTATCTGTCCGGTCCGGGCCATGGCGCCCCGGGGGTTCTTGGTCCCACCTACCTGGACGGCAGCTACAGCGAGATCTACCCCGACAAGAGCCGCGACGCGGCTGGCCTGGGTCGCTTCTTCAAGCAGTTCTCGTTTCCGGGCCACATCGGCAGCCACTGCACCCCCGAGACCCCCGGCTCGATCCACGAGGGGGGCGAACTGGGCTACGTGCTGTCGCACGCCTGCGGCGCGGTGTTCGACAACCCCGAGCTGATCGCCCTGGCCTGCGTCGGCGACGGCGAAGCCGAGACCGGACCCCTGGCCACCAGCTGGCACATCAACAAGTTCCTGAACCCGATCAGCGACGGCGCGGTGCTGCCGGTGCTGCACCTCAACGGCTACAAGATCGCCAACCCGACCCTGCTGGCCCGCATTCCCAGAGAGGAACTGGCCAGCCTGCTGCGGGGCTACGGCTGGGATCCCCTGTTTGTCGAGGGGCACGAGCCGATGGCCATGCACCAGGCCATGGCCGCCGCCATGGACAGCGCCATGGGCCGCATCAGCGCCATTCGCGCCGAGGCCCGCCGCAGCGGCGAAGCCCAGCGGCCCTGTTGGCCGATGATCGTGCTGCGCTCGCCCAAGGGCTGGACGGGGCCCGCCGCATTGGGCGACAAGAAGCTCGAAGGCTTCTGGCGCGCCCACCAGGTGCCCCTGCCCAACCCCAGGCACGACACCGCCCAGCTGCAGCAGCTGGAGGCCTGGCTCAAGAGCTACCGGCCCTGGGAGCTGTTCGACGACAACGGCAGCCTGCGGCCCGAGCTGCAGGCCCTTTCACCGTTGGGCCAGCGCCGCATGGGGTCGAACCCCCATGCCAACGGCGGCCTGCTGCGGCGCAAGCTGCACCTGCCCCAGGGCAGCGCCTATGCCGTGGCGGTCAGCGCCCCCGGCCAGATCGAACACGAGAACACGGCAGTGCTGGGCGAGCTGCTGCGCGATGCGATCGGGCTCAACCCCGACAACCTGCGGGTGTTCGGACCGGACGAGACCGCCTCCAACCGCCTGCAGGCGATCTACGAGCGCAGCAAAAAGGTCTGGATGGAGGACCTGCTGCCCGAGGACGCCGGCATCAACGGGCAGGGGGGCAGCGAACTGTCGCGCAGCGGCCGGGTGGTCGAGATGCTCAGCGAGCACACCCTGGTCGGAATGATGGAGGGTTACCTCCTCACCGGCCGTTACGGCTTCTTCCACACCTACGAGGCGTTTGCCCATGTGATCGCCTCGATGTTCAACCAGCACGCCAAGTGGCTGGAGAGCTGCCTCAACCACGCCCCCTGGCGGGCGCCGATCGCCCCCTGGAACTGCCTGATCAGCTCCACGGTGTGGCGCCAGGACCACAACGGCTTCACCCACCAGGATCCGGGCTTCATCGACCTGGCCGGCAACAAGAGCGGTCAGGTGGTGCGGGTCTACCTACCGGCCGATGCCAACTGCCTGCTGGCGGTCGCCGAGCAGGCGCTGGTCGAGACCAACGTCTGCAACATCATCGTCAGCGACAAGCAGCAGCATCTGCAGTACCTGACCCTCGACCAGGCCCGGGCCCATGTGGCCAAGGGGATCGGGTTGTGGAGCTGGGCCAGCAACGATCACCACAGCGGCACCCCCGACGAACCCGATGTGGTGATGGCCTGCGCCGGCGACATTCCCACCAAGGAGACCCTGGCGGCGGTGGCGATCCTGCGGCGCGAGATTCCCAGCTTGCGCATCCGCGTGCTGAACGTGGTCAAGCTGTTCGCCCTGACCCAGCCCAGCGAACATCCCCACGGCCTCAGCGATCGGGATTTCGACACATTGTTCACAACCGAACGCCCGGTGATCTTCAACTTTCATGGTTACCCGTGGCTGATCCATCGGCTCACCTACCGCCGCACCAACCACGCCAACTTCCATGTGCGCGGCTACAAGGAGAAAGGCAACATCAACACGCCGCTGGAGCTGGCGATGAACAACCAGATCGACCGCTTCAACCTGGTGATCGATGTGATCGACCGCGTTCCGGGCTTAGGGTCGCGCGCCGCCCACATCAAGGAACGGATGAAGGAGGCGATCCTGGCGAATCGCGCCCATGCCCATGAGCACGGCATGGATGCCCCCGACATCACCCAGTGGACCTGGGATCCGGAGCTGACCTCCAGCTGACCCTCCACCCAGGCTGACCGCCCCAGCCAGACCGCATCAGATCAATCCCTTTGCCTGACCGTCGATGAGCGAGACCTCCCCGCTGAACCTGCACCTGCCGACACCGGCCTGCTACGCCGACGCCCAGCGCAGCGGCCTGCAGGCCCAGGACGTGTTCGAGGGCATGACCGAGCACCTCTTCTACACGCTCGGCAAGCTGGCTCCCACCGCCAGCCGCCATGACCTGTACGTGGCCCTGAGCTTTGCGGTGCGCGACCGGCTGATGACCCGCTACCTGGCGGGCATCGAGGCCATCCGCGCCACCCCGGCGCGGGTGGTGTCGTACCTGTCGGCCGAATTTCTGATCGGCCCCCAGCTCGGCAACAACCTGCTGATGCTGGGCATCCAGGACGAAGCCGCCGAAGCGCTGCGCCGATTCGGCGTCAACGACATCAGCGAGATCCTCGATGTCGAAGAGGAGCCCGGTCTGGGCAACGGCGGCCTGGGACGTCTGGCGGCCTGTTTTCTCGAATCGCTCTCCAGCCTGGAGGTGCCGGCGACGGGTTACGGCATCCGCTACGAGTTCGGCATCTTTGACCAGCTGATCCGCGACGGCTGGCAGGTCGAGATCACCGACAAATGGCTCAAGGCGGGCTGGCCCTGGGAGATTCCCCACCCCGATCAGGCCTGCTTTGTCGGCTTCGGTGGCCACACCGAGACCTTCAGGGATGAGCACGGCAAGCTGCGGTCCCGCTGGATCCCGGCCGAGCACGCGATCGGCATTCCCCACGATGTGCCGGTGCTGGGGTATCGGGTCAACACCTGCAACCGCCTGCGTCTGTGGCGGGCCGATGCCACCGAGAGCTTCGATTTCTACGCCTTCAACATCGGCGATTACTACGGCGCCGTTGAAGAGAAGGTCGGCAGCGAAACCCTCTCCAAGGTGCTCTACCCCAATGACGGCACCGACGAGGGCCGCCGCCTGCGGCTCAAGCAGCAGCACTTTTTTGTCAGCTGCTCGCTGCAGGACATGATCCGCAGCCTCGACGACCGGGGCATCCCGGTGCGCGAGTTTCCGGACCACTGGGCGGTGCAGCTGAACGACACCCACCCGGCGATCGCCGTGGCCGAGCTGATGCGGCTGCTGCTCGACGACAAGCTGCTCGACTGGGAGGAGGCCTGGGCGATCACCACCGCCTCGGTGGCCTACACCAACCACACCCTGCTGCCCGAGGCCCTCGAGAAATGGGGTCTGGACCTGTTCGGCTCGCTGCTGCCCAGGCACCTCGAGCTGATCTACGAGATCAACCGCCGCTTTCTGCAGCAGGTGCGGCTCAAGTACCCCGGCAACGACCAGATCCTGCGGCGGGTGTCGATCATTGATGAGGACGGCGCCAAGGCCGTGCGCATGGCCCACCTGGCCACGGTGGCCTCCCACCACGTCAACGGGGTGGCGGCGCTGCACAGCGACCTGGTGCAATCCGAGCTGTTCCCCGATTTCGCCGCCCTGTGGCCGTCCAAGTTCATCAACGTCACCAACGGCGTCACGCCCCGGCGCTGGCTGGCCCTGGCCAACCCCCAGCTGCGGGCCCTGCTCAACGAAACGATCGGCGACGGCTGGGTCAAGGACCTCGACCAGCTGCGGCGCCTCGAGGCCCATGCCGACGATGACGGGTTCCTGGCGCGCTGGGAGCAGTGCAAGCGGGACGTCAAGTGCCACCTGACCAGCTACATCCACCGCCACACCGGGGTGCTGGTGGACCCGGCCTCGCTGTTTGACGTGCAGGTCAAGCGCATCCACGAATACAAGCGCCAGCACCTCAACGCCCTGCAGGTGATCGCCCGCTACTTGCGCATCAAGAACGGCCTGGATCAGGGCATGGCGCCCCGCACGGTGATCTTCGGCGGCAAGGCGGCGCCGGGGTATGCGATGGCCAAGCTGATCATCCGCTTCATCAATGGCATCGCCGACACGATCAACAGCGATCCGGACATGGACGGCAAGCTGCGGGTGATCTTCCTGCCTGACTACAACGTCAAGCTGGGCGAACGGGTGTACCCGGCATCCGACCTGAGCGAGCAGATCTCGACCGCCGGCAAGGAAGCCTCGGGCACCGGCAACATGAAGTTCGCCATGAACGGGGCGCTGACGATCGGCACCCTCGACGGGGCCAATGTCGAGATCCGCGAGCAGGTGGGCGCCGAACACTTCTTCCTGTTCGGCCACACCGCCGATGGCATCGTCGATCTGCACCGCCAGGGCTACCGTCCCTGGGAGCTGATCGCCGACATGCCCGAGCTGGCCGAGGTGCTGCGCCTGATCGAGCAGGGCCACTTCAGCAACGGCGACGGCGACCTGTTCAGGCCCCTGCTGGAGAACCTGACCGGCCGGGATCCGTTCTTTGTGCTCGCCGATTTCGACGACTACATGCGGGTCCAGGACGAGGTCGACCAGGTCTGGGCCGACCGCCGGCGCTGGAACCGCACCTCACTGATCAACAGCGCCCGCACCGGCTACTTCTCGTCCGATCGTTCGATCCGCGAGTACGTGTCGCAGATCTGGAAGGCTGAACCCTTCCCGGTGACGATCACCTGCGATCTGGCGGCAGGTCCGGAGTCTGGTGCAGCAGGCGGTTGAGCCGCAGCCGATCGGCGTTGAGCGGGTCGGGGGCCAGTTCCCCGGCCAGCTCCCTGAACACCTGCTCGACCTCGTCGGGCACACGCACGTCAAAGACGCGCTCCATCAAGGCCTCGATCGAAAACAGGTGGGCGTTGATGTTCTCAAGGTCGGCCATGGCCTGCTGCAGGGCCTCGGCTTCGGCTGAGGCCGAACCTGCGCCTGGGCCTTGGGCGGCATCGCCGCTGGCAGGACCTGCAGCGGCCCCCGCAGGAGACGGGCCAGCAGCGGCCGGACCTGATCCGGCAGGGGTCGATCCGGATGGGCCGTCATCGCCGTGGCGGCGCTGCAGCTCCTCGAGGGCGCGGCCGGCCATTGTGCGAAACGATTGCAGGGCAGCCCAGCTGAGCTCCTGCTGCTGACGCAGGGTGGGATTTTCGCGAATCAATCGGTCGTGTTCCCGATAGAAGCGCTGGCAGTCAGGGCATTGGCAGGGCTCTTCGGGCACCGCGCTCCCTTGCTGAATCAGTGATCATCATGACACCGCGTGGTGTTTGCGGTGGCAGATCGGCCCAGGCGCACTCAGGCTGCCTGGACGTCCTCGTCGAGATCGCCACCGTGATCCGCACTGGCGGCAGGCAGGGGGATCTCAATCGTGGTCACGACGTTGATGACGTCGCGCAGGCGCATGGCATCGGCAAACCAGCCCATGGCCTGTTCCACATCGCCGCGGCGTTCGGCGTCGCTGGCCTGCTCCTCGTGGGCTTCGGCCAACAGGGCCAGCCAGCAGAGGCAACGGGCCTGCACCACCGACAGATCAAGCTCATCGGGCTGGCTGTCGGCGATGCGCTCACTTTCCTGCTGCACCAACAGGCGCAGGCGCAGGTCATGCAGCTGGGTCATCGCAGTTCGGCGACTCAATCCACGCTAGCCGCGGTGCCCCGCCAGGGAAAGCCACTAGATGTAGTGGTCGCTACGGGATGGGCGACTCAGGCGCCGGCTTCGGCCGACTCGTCGGTGGCCTTGGGCCGGCTGATCGGCGCAACCAGCAGCTTGTCGACCCGCTTGCCATCCATGTCCAGCACCTCGAAGCGGTAGCCCTGCCACTCGAAATGGTCGGCCTCGCGGGGGATGCGCTCGAGCACGTGCATCACGAACCCGGCCAGGGTGTGATAACGGCCCTCCTGATCGATGCCGAAGATGTCCTGGTCGATCAGCTCGGCAAAGGCGTCGAGATCGAGACCCCCATCCACCAGCAGCGATCCGTCCTCGCGGGTCACCACCAGGGGCCCGTCCTCGTCATCGACCGAGGGCAGATCGCCGACGATGCCCTCCATCAGGTCGTTGAGGGTGACCAGACCCTCGACCCCGCCGAACTCGTCGGTGACCAGGGCGATGTGAATGCCGCTGCGCTTGAAGTGCTCGAGCACCGACAGGGCCCGGGTGCTCTCGGCCACGAACAGCGGTGGCTGCAGCAGCTCTTCGAGGTTGATCGACTGGCCGGTGATCTTGGCCGACAGCAAGTTGCGGACCCGCACCACCCCGAGGCAGTCATCCAGGCTGCCCCGGCCCACCGGAAAGCGGGAGTGGGTGCTCTCGAGTATCTCCTGCAGGCTCGTCTCCAGCGACTCCTCAAGATCGAGCCAGCAGATGTCGGTGCGGGGCGTCATCAGGGTCTTGATGGTGCGATCCCCCAGGCGCAGCACCCGCTGCACCATGTCGTGCTCGACCTCTTCGAACACGCCCGAATCAGCACCCTGGCGGATCATCGCCTTGATCTCGTCCTCGGTGATGTCCGGTTCGCTGCTGTTGGAGACCCCCAGCAGCTTCAACAGGGCTTCGGTCGAATGGCTGAGCAGATGGACGACGGGGCCGCTGGCCCGCGACAGCCAGCGCATGCTGGGGGCCATGGCGCAGGCCAGACGCTCAGGACTGGCCAGGGCCAGACGCTTGGGCACCAGCTCGCCGATGACCACCGAGAGATAGGTGATCACGGCCACCACCAGGGCAAAGCTCAGCCCTTCGCTGTAAGGGGCCAGGCCAGGCAGGCGTTCCAGCAGCGAATCGAGCCGGCGGGCCACGGTCGCACCGCCGACCGCACCGCTGAGGATGCCGATCAGGGTGATGCCGATCTGCACCGTGGACAGAAACTGATTCGGCGACTCGGCCAGCCTCAGCGCCACCCGGGCTGAGCGGTCTCCCTTCTGGGAGAGTTGTTCCAGGCGATGACGGCGTGCCGAAATGATCGCGATTTCAGCGCCCGAGAACAGACCGTTGGCCACGATCAACAGCAGGATGATCAGGATGTCCTGCGCCAAGAAGGGGATCGGCCCGTAAGAGTCCCCCCAAAATAAGACTGTTTGCCAACCAGGGCTCCCGCCGCGGTCAGGCAGCCTCGGGTGCCCAGCCGTTCTGGCGCACCATGTCGTCGGTCCAGCCCTGACAGCGGCTGGTCAGATGCTCGCCGTGGGTGATCAAACCCTGATGCAGATGGCAGGTGAGCAACGGGATGCCGCTGGCCCCGGCGTGATGGCGGAACCAGTGACAGGTCATGCAGACCTTGGGGCTGCGGGTCCGCAGCAGCACCGCCTGATCCAGGTAGGGCCAAGCATCGACCGCGGGGCCAGGGGCGCCGCCCTGAACCAGGACGTCAGACAAAAAACCAGCCATGAACCGATCAAGTGCGTACACCTGTACTAGCACTGATCGGCCCTTTTGTCGGGCGCTTTCGGCCGATCTGCAGCAGATGCGGCGTCGAGGGGTCCAGCCGGCCCCCTGCGCAGTGATGACATGCAATCAGTGCCCAGAGAACCATGGCCATCTCTGGCATGGACCAATGGCCTCCTCCCCTAGCAAGCCCCGTTTGCGCCCGCAGTGACCAGGCGTCGTCACGACCCCCTTCAGCCCGGCTTCAGGCCCGCTTCAGGCCTGTGCAGCCCCGCTTCAGACCTGAGTTGATCGCGAAGCGCGTCCTTCTACATCGCCATTTCAATCGGATCTGCTTCGCCATCAGTGTCAGCGGATTTCGGCCCTGCCGCTCACCCCAGACCCAGACCCAGGCCCTGGCGTGTGGCTCTTGGCCGGAAACCTGCCTTGGGGCGCGTGATCAGCCTGCCCCTCCTGTTCTTCTAGCTGCTGTTCCTGCTGGTGGTTGGGGCTCGGGGGGTTCGGATCCGGATCCGTGGACCCTTGATCACCAAGACGACCCTGCAGCACCCATCACAGGGCAGCTCTCCATCGCGACCCTGATTGGAATGATTCTCGGGCGCGTCCACAAACGGCTTATTTGGGGACAAGGGTGATCAGGAACCCCGCAAAGAAGCAAGATATCTGCCGTTGAATCCCCTTGACCAATAGATGGCAATGGGAAGCAGAATCGCTTCATGGATGATCATTGAGCGCACAAAGTCAGCAATCGCGGCGTCACTGGTTCCGAAAAGGGTCAGCACACTCAGCAAACCCCTCGCCCCCGCGGCCCAGAGCAACACACGAAGCCATGTCAAGGCCCGCAATGACTTCTGCTTCACAACGCCAAACATGGCAGCAATGGTGGCAACGGCAATCACCAGTCCAACAGCGGTGGACAGAAGGTGCAGGCCATAGCCCCGCCCCAGCAACGCCGCCAGCCCCGATCCCAGCACGGCCAACGAGAAGGCCTGATGCACGTAGACAACTCTCGTCAGGAGATTAAATCCACGGGGCTTTGCCTGATTGGCGCCGCTGCTCATGACCAAAACTATTTAATGCCAAATATTAACAACAGCCCGCTGACATTGGCCCCAGTGCCAACCACGGATACGGGGCTCTCGATCCGGCCAGGCTCCCCACGGCCGCGCCGGCCCCGCCCATCTGCTCGTCAGGGTCGGACTCGAGCTTGAGGGCGCTGGCCCATTGACAGAACTCCCCGCAAAACCCGGTGAGCATGTCGCTGGCGGTCAAGCCTCATCTTTGCAGTCTGCCACTGATCCCTACGCAGGGGGTACTTCGTTGAGCTTCAACAGGGCGTTGTGCACCAGATCGCGAGGAAAGTGCTTTTGCCTTGAAGTTGGCCCAACGGCCCCAGATCTTCCTCGTAGGGCCTCAGCGAGACCGGCTTATCTGCGATCGGTTTCGTAGTCGGGGGCAGCCCTTTTCGTGCTGGCACCGTTGCGCGAGTGAACTGCGTGTCCTCGCTGGGCATGTCGGTCAGTGGCAACTGACGCCGCTGGCGGGGCTGCGCCATGAATGGCCTTGCCTGAAGCCAATTACCGTCTTGCCCAGGTCAACGCGGGGAACCAGCGACCACGCCTGGGGATTTGGGGTGACCAAACGTGGTCACTAACCCTGAAACCCCTTGCGGCAACTGACGGGGCTGGCGGGACTCGAACCCACGACCTACGGTTTAGGAAACCGTCGCTCTATCCGGCTGAGCTACAGCCCCCGGGCAGCGCAGCGGCTGCTCGCCCCATTATGTGGCGCAGGGGACTTGCCTAAAGTCATGCCTGAAAGCAGGCGAGGTGATCGCGACCGGGTAACGCCCAGGCCTTCGGGCCGGTGGAACGGACCGGTTGAGGAAAGTCCGGGCTCCCCAATGGCCAGGCTTGCTGGGTAACGCCCAGTGCGGGTGACCGTGAGGAGAGTGCCACAGAAACACACCGCCGATGGCCGGGCCGGGGGCAACCCCGCCCGCGCACAGGTAAGGGTGCAAGGGTGCGGTAAGAGCGCACCAGCAGCATCGAGAGGTGCTGGCTCGGTAAACCCCGGCCGGGAGCAAGGCCCAGGGACAAGGGTTGGCCATGACACCCGTCCCGCCAACAGCGCGCCGCTCGAGGCCGCCGGTAACGGCGGTCCCAGACAGATGATCGCCCCCCCAGTCCGGCTGCCGCCGGAGTCTGGGAGAACAGAACCCGGCTTACGTCCTGCTTTCACCCCCATGACGTCCCTGCCGCAGCACCAGCTGAGCCCACAGCGCCGGCAGCAACTGCTGGCCTTTCTCGACAGCCTGGGGCTGGACGCGCGGGCTGCCGATGGCCCCGGCCCCGAAGGTCTGGGGCCGATTGACGAGGCCCTCAGCCACAGCTCGGCGGGGCTGGCGTTCAACCACGAACGGCTGGAATTTCTGGGTGATGCGGTGCTGCGGCTGGCGGCGTCCGAGTTTCTGCGCCGCGAACAACCCCAGCTGCCGGTCGGGCGGCATGCGGCGCTGCGGGCCCAGCTGGTCAGCGACCGCTGGTTGGCCGACGTCGCGGACCGCTGCGGGCTGGCGCAGGTGTGGCGGCTCGGGGCCATGGCCACAGGCGACGCCGCCGGGCGGGCGACGGTGCTGGCCGAAACGGCCGAAGCCCTGATCGGTGCCCTGTATCTGGCCTGGGGCGGACCCGACGGCGGCCTGGCGCCGGTGCACCGCTGGCTCACCCCCCATTGGCGCACCAGCCTGGCCCTGTACCTGGCCGACCCCGACCGGGACAACTGGAAGTCGGCCCTGCAGGAATGGAGCCAGGGTCTGGGGCTAGGGCTGCCCAGCTACGACTGCCGCGAAATCAGCCAGGTGCACGCCGACCCCAGGCGCTTTCACTGCCGCGTCAGCAGCGGCGGCCGCAGTGGCGAGGGCTGGGGGCGCTCACGCCGCGATGCTGAGCAGCAGGCCGCACGCGCCCTGCTGGCGACAATCCGCGCTGGCAACGGTTCGCCGCCGTGAATCGGCCGCTGCTGGTTACCCCAGGGTCAGACCTGCTCGAGCCGCTTGAGGGGCATGGTGATCAGCTTGTCCCAGTTACCACCTTCGAACAGCACGGCGGCCCTGGCGCCGCTGATGCGCTGCACGAAGCCCTTGTAGCCGTTGTAGATCGAGGTGCCGTCACGGACCACGACGGTCGAGCCCGGCAGGATCGGCAGATCGGCCATGGACGTGCGCTGCTGCATTGTTGATCTGATTATCGAGGGCCATGGCCGCAGCTGACGAACGTCCCGCCGACGCATTCATGGTGGTGGGCAGGGTGGTGGCCCCGCAGGGTCTGCAGGGGGAGCTGCGGGTGCTGCCGCTGAGCGACTTTCCCGAGCGGTTCACCCGCCCCGGGCCCCGCTGGCTGCAACGCAGCGGCGGACCGGTGCAGCCGGTGCAGCTGACCAGCGGCCGCCAGCTGCCGGGCAAGGAGCTGTTTGTGGTGCGCTTCGAGGGCGTCAATGACCGCAACGGCTCCGAGGCGCTGGTGGGTCATGAACTGCTGGTGGCGGCCGATGATCGCCCGAAGCTGGCGCCGGGTGAATTTCACCTGCTCGACCTGGTGGGCCTCGAGGTGCGGCTGCTGGCCGACGGCAGCCCGATCGGCCGGGTCAGCGACCTGCTGCATGCCGGCAACGACCTGCTCGAGGTGGAACTGACCCCGGGGGCAGGGGACGCGGCGAACAGCCGCCGGATCCTGATCCCCTTTGTCGAGGCGATCGTGCCGGCCGTGCAGCTGCAGGAAGGCTGGATCGGCATCACCCCCCCGCCGGGCCTGCTCGAGCTGTGAGGGTGGCTTTGAATAGGTGCACTGCAGCCACCCGATGAGCCCCCGTCCCCTGGTCCCGGTGATCCTGTGCGGCGGCACGGGCACCCGGCTGTGGCCCCTGTCCCGCGCCACCTACCCCAAGCAGTACTGGGCTCTTGCCGGCGATGGCGACGAGACCCTGCTGCAACAGACCCAGCAGCGGCTGCAGGGCCTGGATGGCCTGGGGGCACCGCTGCTGAT
The DNA here is from genome assembly GCA_027486935.1 of Cyanobium sp. C1_MAG_00004. GTDB lineage: Bacteria > Cyanobacteriota > Cyanobacteriia > PCC-6307 > Cyanobiaceae > RGUW01. The sequence continues at coordinate 16,236 of JAIXOF010000145.1, forward strand.
CTGCAACGAGGAGCACCGCTTCATCGTGGCCGAGCAGATGCGCCAGATCGGTGTGGAGCCGGCCGGGATCCTGCTGGAACCGATGGGCCGCAACACCGCGCCGGCCGTGGCGATCGCGGCCCTGCAGGCCACGGCCCATGGCGAGGACCCGCTGCTGCTGGTGCTGGCCGCCGACCACGTGATCGCCGATGCCGCCCGGTTCCGCGCCACCGTGGACGCCGGCATGGCCGCCGCCGAGGCCGATCAACTCGTGACCTTCGGCATCGTGCCGACCGCCCCGGAGACCGGTTACGGCTACATCGAGGCGGCCGAGCCGCTGGCGAGTGCACCGGTGCCGATCGCCCGCTTCGTTGAGAAGCCCGACCGGCCCACCGCTGAGCGCTTTCTTACCAGCGGCCGCTTCACCTGGAACAGCGGCATGTTCCTGTTCAAGGCCAGCGCCATCCTGGCCGAACTGGACCGCCATGCGCCCGAGGTGCTGCGGGCCTGCCGGCTGGCCCTGGAACACGACAGCGCCGATCTGGCCTTTTTGCGGCTCGAGCGCGAGGCTTTTGCCGGCTGCCCCAACGTCGCCATCGACGTGGCGGTGATGGAGAAGACCGACCGCGGTGCCGTGCTGCCGCTCGAAGCCGGCTGGAGCGATGTGGGCAGCTGGAGCGCCCTGTGGGACACGGCCGAGCGCGACGGCGACGGCAACGTGCTGCGGGGTCGGGTGATCAGCCAGGACAGCCGCAACTGCTACCTGCGCAGCGAGCACCGGCTGGTGGTGGGACTGGGGGTCGACGATCTGGTGGTGGTCGAAACCGATGACGTGGTGTTGGTTGCCCATCGCGACCGCGCCCAGGAAGTCAAGGCGATCGTCGGCCAGCTCGAATCGGCCGGAGCCTCCGAAAGCAAGGCCCATCGCCGCATCTACCGGCCCTGGGGTCACTACGACGGCGTCACCGAGGGTGAGCGCTGGCAGGTCAAGAAGATCAGCGTCAACCCCGGCGCCTCCCTGTCGCTGCAGATGCACCATCACCGCGCCGAGCACTGGATCGTGGTGCGCGGCACCGCCATGGTCGAAAAGGACGGACGCCAGGAGCTGGTCGGCGAAAACCAGAGCACCTACATCCCCCTGGGCTGCCGCCACCGCCTCTCGAACCCCGGCCAGATCCCGGTCGAGCTGATCGAAGTGCAGAGCGGCCCCTACCTGGGCGAAGACGACATCGTGCGGTTTGAGGACCGCTATGGACGGAGTGATGCCACCCCTGTGGGGGTCTGACCGGGGCACTGCTTCGCTGACCATGCCAGCTGGGCTGGCAATGTCAGCTTCGCAGTGCCCCGGTCAGGCTGGGGGTGGGCTCTGGGAGTTGGAGGGCTCGGGCTTCGGGAGGTAGTGAGCGCGGCCACTTGGAGGTGAAGCCTCAGGCTTCCGGAGTGCGCTGCGGGCGTAGACCCTCTTTGACGAGCGCCCTGAGCCGGTGCCACCGACCCACCCCGGCTGAGGCCTGGGGACCTGAAGGCGATGTTGCCAGCGCAGCTGGCGCAATCGCCGCAAGGCCCCCAGGCCTCAACCCTCACTCAACGGTGACGCTCTTGGCCAGGTTGCGCGGTTGATCGACGTCGAGGCCGCGGTGGGCGGCGATGTGATAACTGAGCAGCTGCATCGGGATCACGGTCAGCAACGGGCTCAGCAGCTCGTCGACCTCGGGCACCGGCAGCAGTACATCAAACAACTCGGTGTCGGGGCCCTCGGGGGCCACACCGATCAGCTGGGCGTCGCGGGCCTTGGCCTCCTGGGCGTTGCTGAGCACCTTGTCGAAGACGGTGCCGGGCACGGCGATCGACACCACTGGCACCTGGGCATCGAGCAGGGCGATCGGGCCGTGCTTCATCTCGCCGGCGGGGTAACCCTCGGCGTGGATGTAGCTGATCTCCTTGAGCTTGAGCGCCCCCTCGAGCGCGATCGGGTAGTTGATGCCACGCCCCAAAAAAATCACGTCCTGGGTGTCGGCAAAGCGGTGGGCCAGGGCCTCGCAACGGCGGTCGTGGTCATCGACCAGGGCGCGCAGCTGCTCGGGTAGCTGGCGCAGCTGGGAAGCCAGGATTCGCAGCTGCTCACGGCCGCGGCCGTTGATGCTGCCGCCACGGCGCTCGGCCAGAGCCAGGGCCAGCCCGTAGAAGGCCAGCAACTGGCCCAGAAACGTCTTGGTGGCGGCCACACCCACCTCAATGCCGGCACCGATGTCCAGCACCTGGTCGACCAGACGGCCCAATGAACTTTCGGGTCGGTTGGTGATGCCCAACAGACGCGGTGCGAAGGCGGGATCGGCCACCGCCCGGCGCCGCTGCTGCTCCATCGCCAGGGCCGCCAGGGTGTCGGCGGTTTCGCCCGACTGGGTCACCCCCACCGTGAGGGTGCGGGGGCTGAGGGGCGGCGGCCCATAACGAAATTCACTGGCATAGAACACATCGGTGGGGATGCCGGCCAGTTGCTCCAGCAGATAGGCACCCACCTGGGCCGCATGGCGGCTGGTGCCGCAGGCCAGCAGTTGCACCCGCTCGATCCCGCTTAGAAAATCGTCGTCGAGGGGCAGGGCCACCAGCGGCTGACCCACGCCGGCCTCGGGCAGATGGCGGGCCACCCACAGGGCCGCCGTCTCGGGCTGCTCGTGGATCTCCTTGAGCATGAAGTGGCGGAAACTGCGCTTGTCGGCCACGTGCTCGGTGCCGCTGAGCAGGGTCGGGGTGCGCTGCACCCGGGTTCCGGCCTCGTCGTACAGCTCGATGCCCAGCGGCGTCAGCAGGGCCACCTCACCGTCCTCCATCGGCAGGATCGTGCGGGTGAAGCCCGCCAGCGCCGGCGTATCGCTGGCACAGAGAAACTCACCTTCGCCCAGGCCGATCAGCAGCGGCGCGGCCTTGCGCGCCACCACCAGGGCGCCGGGCGCCTGGGCCCAGACCACCGCCAGGGCATAGGCGCCGTGCAGGCGCGGCAGCACGTCCTGAACGGCCTGCAGCAGCACGCTGCCGCTGGCCAGGGCTCCGCCGGCCTGAAGCTCGGCCAGGCGGCGGGACACCAGGTGGGGAATCACCTCGGTGTCGGTGTCGCTGCGGAACACCACGCCCCCGGCCTGCAACTCCTCACGCAGGCTGCGGTAGTTCTCAATGATGCCGTTCTGCACCACCGCCAGCTGGCCGCTGCCATCGAGGTGGGGGTGCGCATTGCGCTCTTCGGGTTTGCCGTGGGTGGCCCAGCGGGTGTGGCCAATGCCGCACTGCCCCGGAGCCCCCTGGGCCTCGTAACGCTGGGTCAGGTTGATGAGCTTGCCCTCGGCCCGCAGGCAGTGCAGCTGCCCCTGGGACGCGATGGTGGCGATGCCGGCCGAGTCGTAACCCCGGTACTCGAGCTGCCGGAGCCCCTCGAGCAGCTGCGGTGCCGCCTCACGCGAACCGATCAGGGCAACGATGCCGCACATAGGCCTGCAGACCAACAAAAAAGCCCGGCTGGGCCGGGCTTGAGCTTATGGGAGAACGGCTCGAAAGCCCATTGGCGCGCGAGCGCGGTCAGTAGGCCAGACCCATCGAACGGGTGGTCTCGTCACCCAAGTAGACGCGGATGCTGAGGAAGTCGGTCGGGCAGGCGGTCTCACAGCGCTTGCAGCCGACGCAATCCTCGGTGCGAGGGGAGCTGGCAATCTGGCCGGCCTTGCAACCGTCCCAGGGCACCATCTCGAGCACATCGAGAGGGCAGGCCCGCACGCACTGGGTGCAGCCGATGCAGGTGTCGTAGATCTTGACGGCGTGGGACATGTGCCTCGGAAGCGGTCGCGGGCGGTGGTGCCGGAGTCAGACGGCGTGACGCCAAACGTACTGAAGGTGATCTGAACTGACGGCGACCCCGGCGAAGCCCGTCACCCTTGTTCATACGGAAGAGTCCTGTTTCAGGCCGCCCCGTAGGATGCGACCTCCCTCACAGCGGCCATGTCCCAGGAAGCGATCTTCGAGAAAGTGCGCTCGATCGTTGCCGAGCAGCTCAGCGTCGATGCCGGTGATGTCAAGCCCGAATCCAACTTCCAGAACGATCTGGGTGCTGACTCGCTCGACACCGTCGAACTGGTGATGGCCCTGGAAGAGGCCTTCGACATCGAGATCCCCGACGAAGCCGCCGAAGGCATCACCACCGTGGGCGATGCCGTCAAGTACATCCTGGAAAAGCAGGCCTGAAGCGTCCATGGTGGAGGGTCTCCGCCGCGTCGTCATCACTGGCCTGGGCGCGGTTACACCGATTGGCAACGACGTTTCCCAGTACTGGGAAGGTCTTAGGTCCGGCCGCAATGGGGTGGCTGGGATCACCCTGTTTGATGCCTCGCGACACGCCTGCCGCTTCGCCGCTGAAGTGAAGGGGTTCGACCCCAGCGGCTGGCTGGAACCGAAGGAAAGCAAACGCTGGGACCGGTTCTGCCAGTTCGGGGTCGTCGCCGCCAAGCAGGCGGTGGCTCACGCGGGTCTGACGATCGATGCCAGCAATCAGCACCGGGTTGGCGTGGCCATCGGCTCGGGCGTTGGCGGATTGCTGATGATGGAGACCCAGGCCCAGGTGCTGCATGAACGGGGACCCGACCGGGTCAGTCCTTTCTGCGTGCCGATGATGATTCCCAACATGGCCACGGGTCTGGCGGCCATCGCAGTGGGAGCCAAGGGTCCCAGCACCGCCGTCGCCACCGCCTGCGCCGCTGGCTCCAACGCGATCGGCGATGCCTTCCGGCTGATCCAGCTCGGATTGGCCGACGCCATGGTCTGCGGCGGTGCCGAATCGGCGATCACCCCCCTGGGGGTAGCCGGATTTGCCAGTGCCAAGGCGTTGTCGTTCCGCAATGACGATCCCGCCACCGCCAGCCGCCCGTTCGATGCCGAACGCAACGGCTTTGTGATCGGTGAGGGCGCCGGCGTGCTGGTGCTCGAGAGCCTGGAGCATGCCCAGGCCCGTGGCGCCACCGTGCTGGCCGAGATCATCGGCTACGGCATGACCTGCGACGCCCACCACATCACCGCCCCGTCACCAGGTGGCGTCGGTGGCGCCGAGGCGATCCGCCTCGCCCTCGCCGACGGTCGGTTGACACCCGAGGACGTTGATTACATCAACGCCCACGGCACCAGCACTCCTGCCAACGACAGCAACGAGACCTCGGCGATCAAAAGCGCCCTGGGCGAACGGGCTCATCAGATCCCGGTCAGCTCGACCAAGTCGATGACCGGACATCTGCTGGGGGGCAGCGGCGGCATCGAAGCCGTCGCCGCCGTTCTGGCGATCCAGCACCAGCTGGTGCCCCCGACGATCAATTACCAGAACCCCGATCCGGCATGTGATCTGGACGTCGTGCCCAATCAGGCCCGGGAGGCGAAGGTGGATGTGGTGCTCTCCAACTCCTTCGGTTTCGGTGGCCACAACGTTTGTCTGGCCTTTCGCCGCCTGAGCGGCTGAGGGTCGGGCCAGGCCCTCCTCCCTCACCACCTTTTCCCTTCTCCCGTCCTCGCCCCTTCCACCCCATGGTCGTCGCCCCCTCCACCTCGGTCGAGAGCCTCTGCATCAACAGCATTCGCTTCTTGGCGATCGACGCGATCAACAAGTCGAACTCGGGTCACCCCGGCCTGCCGATGGGCTGTGCACCGATGTCCTTCGCCCTCTGGGACAAGGTCCTCAAGCACAACCCCAAGAACCCCAAGTGGTTCAACCGCGACCGCTTTGTGCTGTCGGCCGGCCATGGCTGCATGCTGCTGTACGCCCTGCTGCACCTGAGCGGCTACGACTCGGTCAGCCTGGAGGACATCAAGCAGTTCAGGCAGTGGGGCAGCCGCACCCCCGGCCACCCCGAGACCTTTGAGACCGCCGGTGTCGAAGTCACCACCGGCCCCCTGGGTCAGGGCATCTCGAGCGCCGTGGGCCTGGCCATCGCCGAAGCCCATCTCGCCGCCAAGTTCAACAAGCCCGGCCTGAACCTGGTCGACCACTACACCTATGTGCTCATGGGTGATGGCTGCAACCAGGAAGGTGTGGCCTCGGAGGCCGCCTCCCTGGCCGGTCACCTGGGCCTGGGCAAGCTGATCGCCCTGTACGACGACAACCACATCACGATCGACGGAAACACCAACGTTTCCTTCACCGAGGACGTCCTCAAGCGTTATGAGGCCTACGGCTGGCATGTGCAGCATGTGGCCGACGGCAACACAGACGTGGCCGGCATTCAACGCGCCATCGAGGCCGCCAAGGCCGTCACCGACAAGCCCAGCCTGATCAAGGTGACCACCACCATCGGCTACGGCTCGCCCAACAAGGCCAACACCGCCGGCGTGCACGGCGCTGCCCTGGGTGCCGAGGAGGCCGAGCTGACCCGCAAGGCCCTCGACTGGAGCTACGGCCCGTTCGAGGTGCCCCAGGAGTCGTACGACCACTGGCGCCAGGCGATCAACCGCGGTGGCGCTGCCGAGGCCGAGTGGAACACCCTGCTGGCCAACTACCGCAGCCAGTACCCCGCCGAAGCGGCCCAATTCGAGCGCCAGCTGCGCGGCGAACTGCCCCAGGGCTGGGACGCCAACCTGCCCAGCTACAGCGCCGACGACAAGGGCCTGGCTACCCGCCAGCACAGCTACAACTGCCTGAATGCCATCGGCCCCAGCCTGCCCGAACTGATCGGCGGTTCTGCTGACCTGACCCACTCCAACCTCACCGACATCAAGGGTGAGGGCGGCTTCCAGAAGGGCGCCGAGGCCAACCGCTACCTGCACTTTGGTGTGCGCGAGCACGCCATGGCCGCGATCCTCAACGGCCTCGCGTACCACGGCAGCGGCCTGGTGCCCTATGGCGGCACCTTTGCCGTGTTCGCCGGCTACATGGTGGGCGGCATGCGCCTCTCGGCCCTGAGCGAGCTGGGTGTGATCTACGTGCTCACCCACGACTCCATCGGTCTGGGTGAAGACGGCCCCACCCACCAGCCGATCGAAACCCTGGCCAGCCTGCGCTCGATCCCCAACCTGCTGGTGATGCGCCCTGGCGATGGCAACGAGACCAGCGGCGCCTATCAGGTGGCTGTGAGCAACCGCCACCGCCCCACCGCCCTGATCCTGAGCCGTCAGGCCATGGCCAACCAGGCCAACTCGACCGCCGCCGCCGTGGCCAAGGGTGGTTACATCCTCGAGGACAGCAACGGGGCTCCCGACCTGATCCTGATCGGTACCGGCACCGAGCTCGAGCTGTGCACCAAGGCCGCCGCCCAGCTGCGCGCTGACGGCAAGAACGTGCGCGTCGTCTCGATGCCCTGCGTCGAGCTGTTCGAAGAGCAGGACGCCGCTTACCGCGACAGCGTGCTGCCCGCCGCCTGCCGCAAGCGCCTGGTGGTCGAGGCCTCCAGCAGCTTCGGCTGGCACAAGTACACCGGCTTCGATGGCGACAGCGTCTCGATCGACCGCTTCGGTGCCTCGGCCCCCGGCCCGGTCTGCCTCGAGCAGTTCGGCTTCACCGTCGACAACGTCGTCGCCAAGGCCAAGGCCCTGGGCTGATCGGCCTGTTCACGGCCTCAACGCCGCCGAACGGGGGGCCAGCAACCACTTCATCAGCCCCGCCTGCATGGCGGGGCTTTTTGCTGTTGGAGCGTCCGATCTTGAACTGTTGTCGTTAGGCCGCTGGCAGCTGGGCAGCTGGGCAGTTGGCAGTTGGGCAGTTGGGCAGTGGCAGCTGGCAGTCGATTAAAGATCTGCTGGGCAGCAAAAAACCCTTATTGGGCGGGGGGGCCAATAAGGGTTCAGAACGGTGTCTAGACAGTGTCGATACAGGCCTCTGCAGGTGTGGTCACCCTCCTGCTCGAGGCCTCGCCTTGCCGCGCCTCAGACGGCAGCTGTTTCGCCAGCCTTTTGCTGCTCGGCCAGCACCTGCTCGAGGCCCTCAAGATCCTTGTCAGTGATCTTGGTCTGCATCGGGCAGTGCTTGGGACCGCACATCGAGCAGAACTCGGCCTGCTTGTAGATGTCGGCCGGCAGGGTTTCGTCGTGGTACTCGCGGGCCCGCTCGGGGTCGAGCGACAGGTCGAACTGCTTGTTCCAGTCGAAGGCGTAGCGGGCGCGGCTGAGTTCGTCGTCGCGGTCGCGGGCACCGGGGCGGTGGCGGGCGATGTCGGCGGCGTGGGCGGCGATCTTGTACGCGATCAGGCCGTTGCGCACGTCCTCGGGGTTGGGCAGACCCAGGTGCTCCTTGGGGGTCACGTAACAGAGCATCGCCGTGCCGTACCAGCCGGCCATGGCGGCGCCGATGGCGCTGGTGATGTGGTCGTAACCGGGGGCGATGTCGGTCACCAGGGGGCCCAGCACGTAGAAGGGCGCCTCGGCACACTCTTCCATCTGCTTGCGCACGTTGAACTCGATCTGGTCCATCGGCACGTGGCCCGGACCCTCGACCATCACCTGCACGTCATGGGCCCAGGCGCGTCGGGTCAGTTCACCCAGGGTCTTGAGCTCGGCCAGCTGGGCCTCGTCGCTGGCGTCATGCAGACAACCGGGCCGCAGTGAATCACCCAGCGAGAAGGTGCAGTCGTAGCGCTTGAAGATCTCGCAGATGTCGTCGAAACGGGTGTAAAGCGGGTTCTGCTTGTGGTGATACAGCATCCACTGGGCCAGGATGCCGCCGCCGCGGCTCACAATCCCGGTCAGGCGCCCCTTGACCTTGGGCAGGTGCTCGATCAGCAGGCCGGCGTGGATGGTCTGGTAGTCGACCCCCTGCTGGCAATGCTTCTCGATGATGTGCAAAAAGTCATCTTCCGAGAGCTTCTCGATCGAGCCATGCACGCTCTCGAGGGCCTGGTAGACGGGCACCGTGCCGATGGGGACCGGTGAGGCGTTGATGATCGCCGTGCGCACCTCATCGAGGTTGACGCCGCCGGTGGAGAGGTCCATCACCGTGTCGGCGCCGTACTTGACCGCCAGCTCAAGCTTCTTGAGCTCTTCGTTGACATCGCTGGCATTGGGCGAAGCGCCGATGTTGGCGTTCACCTTGCACTTGGAGGCGATGCCGATCGCCATCGGCTCCAGGTTCGGGTGGTTGATGTTGGCCGGGATGATCATGCGGCCCCGGGCCACCTCCTCCATCACCAGCGACTCGGGCAGGTTCTCGCGCCGGGCCACATGGGCCATCTCCTCGGTGACCACCCCGCGGCGGGCGTAATGCATCTGGGAGACATTGGCTTGGCCTTTGCGCTGTTCGATCCAGGCGCTGCGCATGACGGGCTGTGACGAAGAACGGGGGTCCGCCCGGGGGCGGAGGGGTTTCTGGGCCGAGCCGAGTTCGTTTCCACTTCCCTGCGCCGGCATGACCCGGATCAGGTTCGGAGGGTGTGATCTCAGCCCGGGGCCGCCTGCAGCGACCGGGCACCCCTAGTGACAAAGGAAACCTAGCAAGCGCGAAAGGTGCTCAGCTCTGCAGACCGTTGAGCGCCGCCGCCACGACCCGGTGGTCGCTGTCGGACTGCAGGGGCACCAGGGCAGCGCGGGCGTCGGCCGATCCCTCGGCCGCCAGCCGGCCCAGGATCTCGGCGCCGCCAACCCGCACCGTGCCGTCGCCATCGGCGATGGCCAGGCGGGCCAGTTCCAGCAGCCAGCCTGCCGGCACGTCGATCAATTCGGCCACGGCCGACAGGATGCTGCAACGGACCAACCAGTGGTCATTGGCGGCAAAGGCCTCGAGCAGCAGCGGCTGGGCCCGCTCGAGGCTGTGGCTGACAAGGGCATTGGCCGCCTCGGCGCGCACGTTGGGGTCGTCGTCATGCAACAGGGCCGCCACCAGCGCCTGCCAGCCCTGCTCGCTCTGCTTGTAGCCCAGGCCGGCGCAACTGAGCGAGCGAATCATGAAGATCTCCTGCTCCAGCCCCAACAGCAGCAGCGGAATGGCCTGCTCGGGGGACACCTCCCGCAGGCCGGCGAGGGCGGGCATGGCCCGGGCCGGATCGCCCGAGGCGATCGCCTCACGCAGGCTCTCGAGCTGCTGGGGGTCAAGCTGTTGAGGATCAAGGGGTTGTTCAGGCATCGGTCTGGCGCAGGGCGGCAAGCAGGTGGCGGCGCTGGCGCGCTCGTCCAATGGCGCTGCTGAGCAGCAGGCCAGCCCCGATCAACAGCGGCGGCAGGGCCTGCAGACGATCGGAACCGCTGCGCAGCAGCAGGGCCAGCAGCGACAGCAGCACCAGCAGGGGGGCAGCCAGGGCCAGCCAGGCGTGCAGGCGCGCGCGTTCCTTCATGACCCCACTGTGGCAAGCGGCCGCCAGCGCAGCAGGGCCTGGGTCAGCACGGCGATGCCCACCGGCAGGCAGCCCTCGTCGGCGGCAAAGGTGTTGCTGTGCAGCGGGCTGCAGCCCTCGGGGCCGGCCACCCCCAGGCGAAACATCGTGCCGCGGGTGCCCGCCAGCAACTCGGCAAAGTCCTCGGCCCCCAGCGAGGGCTGTTCGAGCCAGAGCACCCGCTCGCGCCCCAGCAGGTCCCCAGCGGCGGTGGCCACGAGCTCGGTGAGAGCCGGGTCGTTGTGAACCGGCGGCGAGATCACCCGGTAACGGACCCGCGCCTCACCGCCATGGCCCCGGCACAGGGCCTGCACCGTGTCCTCGATCCAGCCTGGGAGCTGGGCATGCACATCGAGGTCGAGGCAGCGCACCGTGCCCAGCAGGCGCACGTGGTCGGCGATCACGTTGAACGCCTTGCCCCCCTCGATGCGGCCAAAGCTCACCACCACCGGATGCAGGGCATCGAGGCGACGGCTGATCGCCTCCTGCAGGCCGCTCACCACCCGCGCTGCGATCCAGATCGCATCGGTGCTCTGGTGGGGACGGGCGCCATGGCCGCCCTCACCCAGCACCTCAACCTCGAGCTCGCCGGCGGCGGCGGTGAGGCTGCCGCTGCGCACACCGATGCTGCCCACCGGCAGGCTCGGGAACACATGCACCCCGAACAGGGCCTGAACGCCGTCGGTGGCGCCGTCGGCCTTCATCCAGGCGGCCCCCTCGGCCGTTTCCTCGGCCGGTTGGAACAACAGGCGCACCCGGGCGGTCAGCCGCTCGGGGGCCTGGGCCGCCAGCACCCCCAGCAACCGCGCCACCCCCAGGCCGACGGTGGTGTGGATGTCGTGGCCGCAGGCATGCATCAGCCCCTGGTGACACGAGGCATAGGGCAGGCCGGTGCGCTCTTCGACGGGCAGGGCGTCCATGTCGACCCGCAGGGCCACGATCGGCGCGGGGTTGCCATCGGCCGACTGCTGCGGTCCCAGTTCGGCGAGAACGCCGGTGCGGCCCACCCCCTCGCGCACCTGCCAGCCCCAGCGGCGCAGCTCACCGGCCACCAGGGCCGCGGTCTGCTGCTCCTGACCGCTCAGCTCGGGGTGGCGATGCAGATGGCGCCTGAGCTCGACCAGCTCGGGCAGAGCGGCGGCAAGCTCTTGATCAAGCGGACTGGGCAGGGGCAGAACCATCAGCCGGCCAGAGCAAGAAACTGCTGTAGAGCCTCGACCGGCACCGGAGGCCAGCGCCGGACAGACAGCAACCATTCTTCCTGGCGGTAGCGCGGATCCAGGCCCGACGCGGCCGCCCAGTGGCTCTCGGCCTCGCCGCGGCTGCCCTGGCGCCACAGCAGGGCGGTCAGCGCCGCCCGGGCATCGGCGAACAGCGGATGGCGGCGGATCAGGGCGCGCAGCTCCCGTTCGGCGACCTCCAGATCCCCCAGTTCAAAGGCGCTCAGGGCAGCGCTGGAGCGGGCCATGGCAAAGCCGGGCCGGGCATCGGCCGCCGCGACAAAGCTGGTGCGGGCCGCCGTCCAGTCGCCGCGTGAACCGAGCACATTGCCGAGGTTGTACAGGGCCGAGGCGCGGGGCTCACCGGCCTCACTGTGGCGCTCCAGGATCCAGCGGTAGTCGGCGGCGGCCGCATCCCAGCGCTGCAGAGCTTCCTCGGCGGTGCCCCGGTTCAGGTGGGGATCGGGACTGTCGGGGTCAAGGGCGATCGCCCGGTCCTGGTCAGCGATCGCCGCAATTGGGTCCCCCAGGGCCAGCTGCACGTTGCCGCGGTTGCTCCAGGCGGCGGCGTCATCGGGCGCCAGCTCGAGCACCTGATCCCACAGGGGCAGGGCCCGGCCAAAGTCGCCCTGGCGGCTGGCGCCCAGGGCGCTGTCAAACAGCTGGGGCAGGCTCAGCTGCACCGCCAGAACCAGGGCCAGCCAGGTGGCGATCACGCCGCAGCCTCCCAGGCCAGGTGCCGCCGGGCCGCTTCGGTGGCCACGCGGCCCCGCGGCGTGCGCTGCAGAAAGCCCAGTTGCAGCAGGTAGGGCTCGACCACGGTCTCGAGCGTGGCCGGGTCCTCACCCAGGGCCGCTGCCAGGGTGTCCAGGCCCACCGGGCCGCCGCCATGCCCCTCGAGCAAGAGGGTCAGCAACCGCCGGTCGCTGGCGTCGAGGCCGCGGTCATCGACGCGGTGCAGGCTCAGGGCCTCGGCGACGAGCCCTGCACCGATGGCGCCATGGCCGCCCACGGCGGCCACATCGCGCACCCGCCGCAGCAGCCGGTTGGCAATCCGCGGCGTGCCCCGGCAGCGGCGGGCCACTTCGAGGGCGGCCGCGGGCTCGAGCACGAGCCCCAGCAGGCCGGCGGCCCGTTCGACGATCGCCTGCAGATCCTCGAGCCCGTAGAACTCGAGCCGCTGGATCAGGCCGAAACGGTCCCGCAACGGGGAACTCAGGGAGCCGGCACGGGTGGTGGCCCCCACCAGGGTGAACGGTGCCAACGGCAGGGTGCGGGTGCGGGCCGTGGTGCCCTTGCCGACGGTCAGGTCGAGGCGAAAGTCCTCCATCGCCGGATAGAGGATCTCCTCGGCCACCCGGTTGAGGCGGTGGATCTCGTCGATGAACAGCAGCTCACGGGGCTGCAGGTTCACCAGCAGGCCGACGATGTCGCGGGGGCGCTCGAGGGCCGGTGCGCTGGTGATGCGGCAGCGCACGCCCAGCTCTTCGGCCAGCACCAGGGCCATGGTGGTCTTGCCCAGGCCGGGTGGGCCATAGAGCAACACATGGTCGAGCGCCTCGCCGCGGCTTTGGGTGGCCGTGACGGCAATGCCAAGCACCTGCTTGAGCTCGCTCTGGCCGATGTAATCGGCCAGCCGGCGCGGGCGCAGGCTGTCTTCGCGCAGGGGCAGATCGGTCTCATCACCGGGCTGGCTGGCCGGATCGATCAGTCGAGTTGCGTCAACCGCCTCAGGACGCGGACGTGCCCCCCGTGTGGATCCCGGCCCCGGTGCCGACCCAGCCGCAGAAGAGACGATCGCCATGGCCCGAGGGTACCGGCCCCTGCCTAGGGTCGGTGGATTGAGCGTGTCGCAGCGGAGCGTTGGAACCATGGCCAAAGGCGGAGCCAAAAAAGCTGCCGCCCGGGCCCGGCGCAACGAGGCGAACCGGCTGCTGGCGGACAACCGGTTCGCCCGCCATCAATACGAGATCCTCGAAACCCTCGAGACCGGCGTCGAGCTGCTGGGAACCGAGGTCAAATCGATCCGCGCCGGCCAGGTCAACCTGCGCGACGGCTTCTGCCTGATCAGGGGCGGCGAGCTGCAGCTGCACAACGTGCACATCTCACCCCACACCCACGCGAGCAAATACTTCAACCACGACCCCCTGCGGGTGCGCAAATTGCTGGCCCACCGGCGCGAGATCGACAAGCTGCGCGGTGGCCTCGACCAGAAGGGCCTGACCCTTGTGCCGCTCAACATGCACCTCAAGGGCAGCTGGATCAAGCTGACCATCGGCCTGGGCAAGGGCCGCAAGCTGCACGACAAACGGGTCGAAGAGCGGCGCAAGCAGGACGCCAAAGAGACCCGGGCCGCCATCGCCCGGCTCTAGGGCTGGGGAGCGGGCGGTTCGGTCGGGCTCGGCGGCGCAGCTGGGCTGATCGGGGCCACTGGCGGCTCGGTGGGAGCCAGGGGCTGGGGCCGGGGCTGAACCGACGGGGGGGCAGCGCGAAGGGACAGGGTGATCAGCGCCGGCGCCACCCCTTCGTTGCTGACCAGCAGCTGCACCGGTGACCGTTGCTGCGCCCCCAGGCTGACCACCCGCAGGGGGCCCCGGCCCTCCAGCGGTGTGCCATCGGCCGCAAACACGCTCATCTGCATCAGCGGCGAGCCGTTGACCCCGAGCACCAGGCGATGGCCCGGCGGCAGGCGGATCGGGAACAGCCTGGCGCCACCGGCGTCGACCTGGGCCGACAGCACCCGGGTCACCAGAGGCTGGGCATCGATCGGCTCGATCTGGATGGTCGCAAGGGTCTGTTCGGCGGCAGCGAACCAAAGCTGACGAAAGGGTTCCGGTGGCAGCTCGGCACTGTCGCGACCGGGCAACAGGCTGCGGGCGCTGCCGGAGACCAGCTGCCGCAGCACCGCCGGGCTCAGGCCCTGGCCGACCAGGGAGCGCTGGCGCTGCTCCCAGTCCCCCATCGAAAAGGACCCCAGCCGGCGTCGAATCTCGAGGGGCAGCTGTTCAACCTTGGCCAGCCAGTCCTCGGCCAGTTCGTTCCAGACCTTGCGTAGGGGCGCATCGGCGGCCGCATCACTGGGCAGACGGCCGCCGCGCTCGGGGAACTGGGCCAGCAGGCTGGCGTCCACCAGCCGCAGGAACCAGGCCCGGTCGACCTGCATCGCCCGCAGGCGGTTGAGCAGCTGCTGGCGCTGATCCACCTCGGCCGCGGGCAAGCTGCCCGACAGCTGCATGGCGCTGTCGGGAGTCGGGGCGGCCATGCGGCCGCGGTTGAGCCACCACCAGCCCAGACCGGTGCCGACGACGGCCGACAGCACCAGGGCGATCACCACCGGCCAGACCCCTCCCTCGACCACCTCTTCGCGGTCCTCGGCGCGGCTGCGGGGGGCGGCGGGCCGGCCAAGCTCGGGCAGCTGCGGCCCGGGCGCGGGCTCAGGCTCGGGTTCGGATTCGGACGCCTGGTCTGACCCAGGCTCAACCTCTGATTGGGGCTGGGGTTCAGGTGGAGTGGGCGCGGCCGGCGGCACCAGCACCACCGTGCGGTCAGCCCGCGGCACCGGACCGGTGCTCTCGGGCATGGGCAACGCCTGAAAGGCCGCCAGGGCCTGCGCGGCCCCCGCAAAGCGCTCGCGGGGCTCAGGGCTGAGCAATCGGGCCAGCAGGGCCTGCAGCTCTGGCTCACTGGCCAGCGCAACGGGCCAGCGCCAGGCCAGGGTCACCGGGTCCAGCAGGGCCGCCGGTTCCAGACCACTGACCAGCACCAGGGCCACAACCCCCAGGGCGTGCAGATCCATCCACGGCTGGGGCACCCCGCTGCGGGCCAGCTCGGGCGGGGCATAGCCGGCCGTGGCGGTGGGCAGGCCCCACACCAGGCCGAAATCGAGCAGCACCGGCATGCCGTCGCTGTCCCGGCGCAGCAGGTTGGCCGGGCTCAGGTCGCCATGGACCAGCTCCTGGCTGTGGAGCACCGCCAGCACGGGCAACAGCTGGCGCAGCAGCAACACCAGCTCGCCGGCACCGAACACCAGCTGCCGGTCGAGCCGGGCCTGGCGCAACTGGTCATAGGTGCGGCCGACCTGCCACTCGCGCACCAGCCAGAGGTCGGCCCCGTCGGCAATCACCCCACCGAGCCTGGGCACCTGGGGATGGAGCACCCCCTGCAGCTGGGACCAGAGCCGGCGGACCCGCTCGGGGTCGTGGCCGGGACCGATCCGGCGCAGGGCCACCGGCGCCTCGGCGGCGAGCAGGTCGCTGGCCCGCCAGAGCTGACCCAGCTCGCCGTCGCTAAGGCACTGCTCAAGGCGGTAGCGCTCGCCGATCAGGGTGCCGGGATCGGGCATCGCCGCAGGTGCAGGGCTCACTGGGCCGATCCCACAGGCTGGGCCGGCTCGGGCTGACTCAGGCCTTTGCCCGCCAGCCAGGCCGCGTCATACAGGCGCGAGCGGTAGCGATCACCGCTGTCGCACAGCACGGTCACGATCGTGTGCCCCGGCCCCATGCGCCTGGCGGTCTCGACGGCCGCCGCCACGTTGATCCCCACCGAACCGCCCAAGAACAACCCCTCCTGCCACAGCAGCTGATAAATCGTCTCGAGCGCCAGCTGATCGTCAATGCGGACGGCGTCATCGATGGGCGCTCCCTCAAGATTGGCGGTCACCCGGCTGTTGCCGATGCCCTCGGTCACCGAGCTGCCCTCACTGGCCAGGGTGCCGCTGGTGGCCCAGCTGTGCAGGGCACTGCCATAGGGATCGGCCAGCACGCAGCGCACCTTCGGGTTCTGCTGCTTCAAATAAAGGGCCACGCCGGCGTAGGTGCCGCCGGTGCCCGTGGCCGCCACCCAGGCATCCACCTGACCCCCGGTCTGCTGCCAGATCTCGGGTCCGGTGCTGTTGAAGTGGGCGCGGCGGTTGGCCAGGTTGTCGAACTGGTTGGCCCAGACCGCCCCAGGGGTCTCCTCGGCGATGCGCCCCGAGAGCCGCACGTAATTGTTGGGATCCCGGTAGGGGACCGCCGGCACCGTGCGCACCTCGGCGCCGAGGCTGCGCAGCAGGCCGATCTTTTCGGCCGACTGGGTGTCGGGAATCACGATCAGGGCCTTGTAGCCGCGGGCGTTGCACAGGTGGGTCAGGCCGATGCCGGTGTTGCCGGCGGTGCCTTCGACCACCGTGCCGCCCGGTTGCAGCTCACCCGAGGCCTCAGCCTCCTGCAGGATGCCGAGGGCAGCGCGATCCTTGACCGAGCCGCCAGGGTTCATGAACTCGGCTTTGCCCAGAATCGTGCAACCGGTCAACCGGCTCAGGGCATGGAGGCGGATCAGGGGGGTGTTGCCGACGGCCCCCACAAATCCTTCGGTGATGCCGGGGTGGACGGCGCCCATGGCCAAGGGTGTGCGTGGGCGGATGGTAGGCACACCTGGGGCCTGACCCTAGGTTCGGAGGACTGAATCGGTGGAGATGGCCCTCGCCCAACGGCTGAGCCGGGTGCGGCAGCACAGTCTGGAGCTGGTGTCCCCGCTGGAGCCTGAGGACCTGTGCCTGCAGGGCATGGCCGACGCCAGCCCGCCCAAATGGCACCTGGGCCACACCACCTGGTTCTTCGAGACCTTCGTGCTGGTGCCGGCCCAGAACGCCGGTCTGATCTCGGGTTATCAGCCGGCCCCCCACAGCTGGGGGTACCTGTTCAACAGCTATTACGACGCGGTGGGCGAACGGATCGCCCGCGGCGACCGCGGCCTGCTCAGCCGGCCGCCGATCGCGTCGGTGCTGGCCTGGCGCCAGCGGGTGGATGGGTCCCTGCAGCAGCTGCTCGAGGGCGGCCAAGCCGACGCCCCATGGCTGAGCCTGCTTGAACTGGGGCTGCAGCACGAACAGCAGCACCAGGAGCTGCTGCTGATGGACCTGCTGGATGGGTTCAGCCGCAATCCGCTCGAACCCGTCTACGGCGATGGGCCCGAGCAACGCTTTGCCGGTGCCTGGCAGCAGCAGCACCCCGGCGGCGAACCCCAGTGGCTGGACCACGGCGGGGGCCTGGTCGAGATCGGCCACCCCCCAGGCGATCACGGCTTTCACTTTGACAACGAGGCCCCCCGGCACCGGGTCTGGCTGGAGCCCTTTGCCCTGGCCGACCGGCTGGTGAGCAACGGCGACTTTGCCGCCTTCATCGCAGACGGAGGGTACCAGAGGCCCGAGCTGTGGATGAGCGAAGGCTGGGCCGTGGTCAGCCAGCGGGGCTGGCAGGCCCCCCGTTACTGGCGCGATGACGACGCCTACACCCTGGCCGGCCGCCGCCGGCGGGACCCGGCCGCCCCGGTGCGGCACCTGAGCTGGTTCGAGGCCGATGCCTACGCCCGCTGGGCCGGTTGCCGCCTGCCCAGCGAGGCCGAATGGGAACTGCTGGCACCGGCGCTGCCGCAGGCCTTTGGGGTGCTGTGGCAATGGACCGCCAGCCCCTACCGGCCCTACCCGGGGTTTGCGCCCGCCCCTGGTGCCGTCGGCGAGTACAACGGCAAATTCATGAGCTCGCAGATGGTGCTGCGCGGCAGTTGCCATCTGACGCCCCCAGGCCACGATCGGCTGACCTACCGCAATTTCTTTGGCCCTGCGGACCGCTGGATGGCCAGCGGCCTGCGGCTGGCCAGGGACGCCGGCAGACCATGAGCGCCCGCGTTCTGGATCTGCATCCGGCCCCGGCCGACCTGGTGGCTGTGGTGCTCGAGGGGTTGCAGCGCCGGCCGCGGCAGCTGCCGGCCTGGCTGCTGTACGACGCCGAGGGCTCGCGCCTGTTCGAGCTGATCTGCGAGCAACCCGAATACAGCCTGACCCGCACCGAGACGGCCCTGCTGGAGCAGCAGGCCGGCGCCATGGCCGCGGCGGTGGGCGCCCGGCCGGGGGTGGTGGTCGAGTTCGGGGCCGGCAATGCCCGCAAGGTGGGACCGTTGCTCGAGGCGCTCCAGCCCGGCGCCTATGCCGCCCTGGACATCAGCGCCGAGGCCTTGCGCCAGGCCTGCACGGTGCTGCAACAGGAACACCCCCAGGTGGCGGTGCTGGGGGTCTGCTGCGACTACAGCAATCTGCCGGCCCTGCCCGCCGACCCGCTGCTGCTGCAAGAGCCCAGGCTGGGCTTTTACCCCGGCAGTTCGTTGGGCAACTTCACCCCCGACGAGGCCACGGCCCTGCTGGCCCAGATGGCCCGGCTGCTGGGGCCCGGATCCCGGCTGCTGATCGGCATCGACCAACCCAAGCCGGTGGCGCGGCTGGAGGCCGCCTACAACGACGCCGCGGGGGTCTCGGCAGCGTTTGCCCGCAACCTGCTGGTGCGGCTCAACCATGACCTGCAGGGCGATTTTGATCCCGGCGCCTTTCGCTACGAAGCCCACTGGCAACGCGAGCACAGCCGCATCGCCATGGCCCTGGTCAGCCAGTGCGAGCAGCAGGTCAACCTGGCCGGCCACGGGTGGCACTTTGCCGCCGGCGAAGCGCTGATCACCGAATACAGCGTCAAGTACAGCCCGTCAGCCTTTGCCGCCCTGGCCGCTGCCGCCGGCTGGCGGCTCGAGCGCAGCTGGAGCGATCCGGAGGGCGACCTGAGCCTGCACCTGCTGACCCAGGCAGACTCAGATCCAGCCCCGCCAACGCACCAGCCATGAGCCGCGACGAGCAACGCGCCGCCATGCGGCAGACCCGTGAAGATCTGATCGCCGAACTGGAGGAGCTCTACCGCCGCGCCTTCGACCGCATCAGCGAGCGGGATCTGGGCGAAGGGGCCATCGCCCGCCTGACCCAGCTGCTGCTGCGCTCGCGCGAGGCGGCGATCACACCCCTGACCGAGGAGATCGAAGCCCCCCTGATCACCCGGGCCCCCGAGACACCCTGATGGCCAGCTGGTTCGACGATCTCGAAGCCCGGCTCAACCAGCAGCTCGACGCCTTTTTGCAGGCCAACCCGGCCCAGCAGACGCGGCTTGAGCAGCAGGAGGCCCGGGAGCGCCAGCTGCAGCTGGGACGGACCCGCCAGCAACTGCAGCTGCAGGCCGAGCAGCAACGCCAGGGCCTGCTGGCGCTGGCCGCCGACATCCGGCAGTGGCAGCAGCGCAGCACCAAGGCCCGCGAGGCCGGGGCCACGGCGCTGGCCGAGCGGGCTGAAGCCCATCTGGCCACGCTGATGCTGCAGGGCCGCCAGCGCTGGCAGCAACTGACCGAACTGGGGGCGCGCTTTGCCGGGGTCGACGCCGAACTCGAGCAGCTGCGCACCACCGCCGCCCGGCCCCCAGGCAGCGGCCTGGACGCCGACTGGGCCGCCTTTGAAGCCGAGCAGGAGCTGCAGCAGCTCAAGCGCAGGCAGCAGCGTTGAGCATGGGTTTCATCCTCTCGAAACTGCTGCCCCTGGGCCTGTACCCCCTGGGTCTGGCGCTGCTGCTGCAACTGGCGGCCCTGGTGGCCCGCCGCCGCCGCTGGAGCCCCTGGCTGTCGGCCGCGGCCATC
This sequence comes from Cyanobium sp. C1_MAG_00004, assembly GCA_027486935.1. Classification (GTDB taxonomy): domain Bacteria; phylum Cyanobacteriota; class Cyanobacteriia; order PCC-6307; family Cyanobiaceae; genus RGUW01. Next base: position 36,235 of record JAIXOF010000145.1, read on the forward strand.
GCCGTGCTGTGGATCCCGTCAACGCCCCTGGTCAGCCGCCAGCTGGTCTGGGGGCTCGAGGAACGCAGCGCCGCCCTGACCCCCCGGCCGATCCCCCGGGCCGACGCGATCGTGGTGCTGGGCGGTGGCCTGCGGCCGGCCCTGCCGCCCCGCCGATCGGTGGAGGTCAATGAGGCGGGTGACCGCCTGCTCACCGGCCTTGACCTGCTGCGCCAGGGCAAGGCGCCGCTGCTGGTGCTCACCGGTGGCAAGGTGCGGCTGACCGCCGCCGACCCGGCGGCCAGCGAAGCCCGCTCGGCCGCAACCCTGGCCGCCCAGCTGGGGCTCAGGCCAGCGCAGATGCTGCTGCTGGAGCAGCCGCGCAACACGGCCGAGGAAGCCCGTGCGGTGCAGCAGCTGGCAGGGCAGCGCCGCTGGCGCTCGGTGCTGCTGGTCACCAGTGCCACCCACCTGCCGCGGGCCCTGGCCACCTTCAGGCGGCTGGCGGAGGTGACGGTGATTCCAGTGGCGTGTGACTTTCAGCTGCCAGACCAGAGCCAACGGGGCCAGCTCACGGCCGCCAGCCTGATCGAGGACCTGCTGCCCGATGCCGAAGACCTGCACAACAGCACCGTGGCCCTCAAGGAGCACCTGGGACTGCTGATCTACCGGCTGCGGGGCTGGAGCTGACTCAGCCCTTGGGGGCCGGAGGCACCAGGCTGACGCCTTCGGGCGGCGGGGTGGGATCGGGATCGGCGATCAGCATGTGCTGCAGCACGATCTCGGGGCGCTCGCTGTCGCGCCAGCGAATGCGGTAGGCGGGCATCTTGGTGCCCCGGCTGGTGGTCTGCTCCACCGGCTCCATCACCCAGCCACGGCGCGAACGGCCCTGGGGGTTGCGCTTCACCACCGCATCAGCGTGTTTGAAGCGAAATCCAACGCGCTCGCCACTCATGAAACCGAGAACCCCAGAGGGGGGGCATAGCCTGATGGAACGATTATCTCACTGCGCCGGTTCTGGTCACTGAGCCGGTTCTGGCCTGGAACCCGATTCGGGCCGCAGCAGTGGGAAGGCGATCACATCGCGGATCGAGGCGCTGTCGGTCAGCAGCATCACCAACCGATCGATGCCGATCCCCAGACCGCCGGTGGGGGGCATGCCCACCTCGAGCGCATGGATGAAATCCTCATCCACGCTCTGGGCCTCGTCGTCACCGGCGGCCTTGCGGGCCTGCTGGGCCTCGAGGCGCTGGCGCTGGTCCAGCGGGTCGATCAGCTCGCTGAAGGCATTGGCCGTCTCGCGGCCGGCGATGAACAGCTCGAAGCGCTCCACCAGGCCGGGCTTGCTGCGGTGGGCCCGGGCCAGGGGCGAGTTCTCGACCGGGTAATCGAGCACAAAGGTGGGTTGGATCAAATCGGCCTCCACCGTCTGCTCGAAGGCTTCGACCAGCAGCCGACCGACCGAATCGGCCAGATCGGGCACCGCGAGCCCCTTGGCCTGCATCGCCGCCGCAGCGTCCTCGCGGTTGCTGAAGGTGGTGAAATCCAGGCCGGTGGCCTGCTGCACCAGCTCGTGCATGGTCGCCCGCCGCCACGGGGGCGTCAGGTCAATCTCGGTTCCCTGGTAGCTGATGCGGGTGGCCCCACAGACCTGCTGGCAGACAGCGGCGATCAGTTGCTCGGTCAGCTCGAGCATGCCGATGTAATCGGTGTAGGCCTGGTAGATCTCGATCGATGTGAACTCGGGGTTGTGGCGGGTGCTGATGCCCTCGTTGCGGAAGATGCGGCCCAGCTCATAGACCCGCTCAAAGCCGCCCACCACCAGACGCTTGAGGTGCAGCTCGGTGGCAATGCGCAGGGTCAGGGGCAGATCAAGGGCGTTGTGATGGGTCTCGAACGGCCGAGCATCGGCACCCCCCGGCACGCTCTGCAGCACCGGCGTCTCGATCTCCAGAAAACCCCGCTGATCGAGCCAGCGGCGCATGGCGCTGACCGCCAGGGCCCGGCGCCTGAAGGTCTCCCGGGTGTGGGGCGAAACGATCAGATCGAGGTAGCGCTGCCGGTAGCGCTTTTCGACGTCGGCGAGGCCATGCCATTTGTCGGGCAGGGGCTGCAGGCTCTTGCAGAGCATCTGCCAGCTGGTCACCTTGACCGACAGTTCGCCGCGATCGGTGCGGCGCAGGCTGCCTGCAACCCCGATCAGGTCGCCGGCATCCACCAGTGTGGTGATCTGGGCGAAGCCACTGGGACTCGCGTCTGGGCTTGCCGGGTATGCATGGGCCCCATCGAGCGTCGCCTTCTCCAGATACAGCTGGATCGGACCGCTCTCATCCACCAGGGTGAAGAAGGCCAGCTTGCCCATCACCCGCCGGGTCATCACCCGACCGGCCACGGCCACTGGGATGTCCCGTTCCGCACCGTTGGCCAGATCGGCGTGGGCCTGCTGCAACGCTGCGGTGCTGTGGCTGGGTGCAAAACCCAAGCCATAGGGCCCCTGGCCGATGGCCTGCAGGGCGGCGGCCTTCTCCAGGCGGGTCTCGCGCAGATCCGACAAGGGTTCAAAGGCGTCTTGGCTGCGCCCATCCTGCAGGAGCGCCGATCCGGCTGAACGCCTCAGCCGGCTGCGGCGATCGGGGCCTCACGCATGCGCTGGGAGGCATAGCCGGTGCCGCGCACGGTCAGGATCAGCTCCGGGTTGCGGGGATCCGGCTCGAGCTTGCCCCGCAGCCGGGCCACATAGACGTCGACAACGCGCAGGTCAGCAGCGCGGCGCGGCGGATAGCCCCAGAGCTGCTCAAGAATCTCGGCCCGGGGCACCACCCGACCGGGCTCCTTGAACAACAGTTCCAGCAGGCTGAACTCGGTGTAGGTGAGCGCAATGCGCTCGCCATCGCGGGTCACCTGGCGGCGGTTGGTGTCGACCACCAGACCACCGACCCGCAGCACGCCGCTGCCGGTGGGCAGATCACGGGGTTCGCTGCCGGCCGAACCGCGTCCCACACGCCGCAGGATCGTGGCGATGCGCGCCTCGAGCTCCTTGGGGGAAAAGGGCTTAGGCAGGTAATCATCGGCGCCGAGATCCAGACCCGAGACCCGTTCGGCGATCGCATCGAGGGCCGAGAGAAAGATGATCGGCACACAGGATTCAGCCCGCAGGCGGCGGCAGACCGCAAAGCCATCGAGCTTGGGGAGCATCACATCGAGCACCACAAGGTCGGGCTGTTCCTGATGGAACAGGGCCAGGGCCTCTTCGCCGTCCTCGGCGCAGATGACCCGATAGCCGGCCAGCTGCAGGCGCATCACCAGCACGCGCCGCACGGCCGCCTCGTCGTCGACCACCAGCAGGGTGGCCCGATGTTCAGTCGACTGGGACCCGTCTGCCTGTTCGCCGCCGAGATCGCGCTGTGGAGTCATGACCTCAGAAGGCACGGGCATCCAGCTTCATGAAGAATCGCAACCCTACCCTCGGAGACGCCTTCCGGTCATCCCCAAAACGCCCCTGGGGGCAGGGATCTGCCGATTTTTAAGGTTTTCTACAGGAAGAGGTCGCGGGTCTGCTGCAGATCAGGGCCAGCGGGCCTGGGCATAACGGTTCCACTGCACTTCGGCCTCGGCCAGGGCCCGATCACTGCTGAGTTCACCCAGCATGGCGCGCTGCAGCTGGGTGTACAGGATGGCCTGAAGCCGCTTGATCCCTGGGGTCGCCGGCACCAGCACCGCAGCCCGCTCAAGCGTCTCGGCCGACAGCAACCGGGCCCGCTGCACCAGCTGATCAGCGGGCTGCCTCGGTCGCTCGACCGCCAGGCCGGCCTGCAACCGGTCCAGGGCAACCGCGGCCGAAGGCAGCACCCGGGCCTGCTCGGCAAAGGCCAGCTGGTTGGCCGGGTTGGTGAGCTCCAGGCCAAAGCTGACCGCCGCAGCGGCCATGGTGCTCTGCCGCGGCACCACCAGGTTCATCACCGCCACGTTGGCCTGGCCGGTAACGCCGGTGATGGGCCCAAAGGGAGCGGTCACCGCCGCAATCCCCGGGGCATTGGTCTGGAGGTTGCGCAGAAAATCGGGGCCGGTCGCCACCTGGGCCAGATCACCGCTCTGGTAGAGCTCGATGGCCCGGCGGTAGCCCTGGCTGACCACCTCCCGCGGCAGCAGGCCGCGGCGGTACAGCTCACTCCAGAAGGCGAAGGCCTGGCGGCCGGCCTCCGAATGGAACGCGGCGCGGCGCTCGCCATCCAGCAGTTGCACGCCCTGCTGCACCAGGGTTTCGAGCAGCTCGGCCGAATCGTCGGGCACCACCGTCATGAACAGGGCGTAGCGACCGGTGTGGCGGCGAATCGCCTCGGCGTAGGCGGGCAGCTGGTCCCAGCGGGTCGGTGGAGCAGCCACCCCGGCCCGCTGCAGCAGCGCCCGGTTGGCCATGGTGATGCGCGCCGTCAGATACCAGGGCAGGGCGAACTGCTGGCCGTCCTGCAGCCCGGCGTCCCAGATCCGGGGCAGGTAGGTGGCAGCAGCACCCGCCGGCAGCAGCGGCGCCAGATCCAGCAGTCCCTGCTTGCTGGCCAGGTTGGCGGCAAACGGCGGATTGAGGTTGACCAGATCGGGGGCCGTGCGGGCGAACACGGCCGCCAGCAGCTTGCGCTCGACCGAGGCCCAGGGCACATCGGTCCAACGCACCGTGATCCCAGGGTTGGCGCGCTCCCAGCGGCTGATGACCGCCTGCATGTAGCCGTTGAAGCGCGGCGCCAGGTCCAGGGTCCAGACATTGAGGATGCGGGTGCCAGCCGGGGCGGACTCACCACCTGGGCCGCGTTGGCGGCAGCTGGCCAGGCCCCCCGCCAACAGCGCCGAACCGGCCGAGGCCACCAGGCCTGTGAGCAACCGCCGCCTGCCGAAGCCCATCAGCGCACCCCCGGCAGCTGCTGGCGCCAGAGCAGCAGCCACAACGAACAGACCGGCGGCGCCAGCAAAGCGGTGATCAGAGTCTGGGCCCAGAGGGTCTGAAAGGCCGACGCCGGCCAGGTGCCCGCCACCAGCATCTGCAACAGCAGCGACCCGCCCAGCACCAGGCAGCCTGTCAGAGACAGCAGGGCCAGCGAGGCGCTGCGCTCCAACACCACGTCCCGTCGCCCCAGCCGGCCCCACCACCACCCGAGCAGGGCCAGGGCCGGCAGCTGGCTGACCGGACCCGGATGCAGGCCATCGAGCAACAGCCCCAGACCAGCACCCACCAGGGCGCCGGAGATCGGTCCATCGACCAGGGCCCAGGGCAGCAACCACAGCACTGACCAGGCCGGCGCCACCGCATCAAGCTGCAGCCAACGGGGAGACCCCATGGCCAGGGCAGGCACGATCAGGCCTGTCGCCAGACACCAGCTGCGGCGCCAGAGGTCAGCCATCGGATCGCCCCTGGATCGGCAACACCTGCACCCAGTCGATCGCTGCCAACGGTGCACTGAGTTGCACCACCGCCTCAGGCGCCGGAATCACGCTGGCATCCAGATGCTGGATAACCCCAACCGTGAGGTTGGGGGGCAGCAGGGTGCTGGCCGGTGACGTCGTCACCAGATCACCGGGCCTGACGCGGGCATCCCGATCCAGAAAACGCAGCACCGGTCGGGGCGTGCCCAGGCCCACCAGCAGGCCGTGCTCGCCGGTACGGGCAACCCAGACCCCGACCCGGCTGCCGGGATCGGTCAACAGCTGCGCCGTGGCCGTGGTGGGCGTGGTCGCCGCGATGCGACCCACCAGGCCGCCGGGAGCCACCACCGCGTCACCGACCTGAAGACCCTGCCAGGCGCCCTGACCGAGCATCAGCTGCTGCCACCAACCCTGGGCCGGCCGGGCGATCACCGGTGCCGAGCGGGCCGCGCCGGGCTGCTGCTGCAAGGCCAGCAGGCGGCGAAGGCGCTGGTTATCAGCCTCGAGCTGGCCCAGCCGCGTCTGCTGGTCCAGGCGCTGGGCCGAACGCAACCACTCGGACTGGGCTGAACCCGGCCAGAACGGCCGTGTGACCAGGGCGTACAGGTCACTGAAGCCGGCCCCCTTGCTAAGCCGGATGGCAACCAGCAGCAGGGCCAGCACCAGCCAGGGCCAGCCCGTCAGCAACAGCCGCAGGGATGGGAATCGCGCGCCGCGGCCGGCCTGCATCGGGCTCAGGCGGCCGGGCGGATGAAGTCGGGAGTATCCAGCACCCGTGCCAGGCGGTTGTAGTCCTCGAGCACCTGTCCGCAGCCGTTGACCACGCACAGCAGGGGATCCTCAGCCACGTGCACCAGGATTCCGGTCTCGTGGCTGATCAGGTCAGTGATCCCCTTCACCAGGGCGCCGCCACCGGCCAGCATGATGCCGCGATCGACGATGTCAGCCGCCAGTTCGGGCGGGGTGCGCTCGAGCGTGCGCTTGACCGCTTCAACGATCACGTTGAGGGGCTCGGCCATCGCTTCGCGAATGTCGCCGGCGCGAATGTTGATCGTCCGCGGCAGACCCGAAAGCAGGTGCAGACCGCGCACGTCCATCGAGGTCTCGTCATGGCTGTCCGACGGGAATGCGGAGCCGATGCGGATCTTGATCTCTTCGGCGGTGCGCTCACCCACCACCAGGTTGTGCACCTTCTTCAAGTAGGTGCTGATCGCGTCGCTGAGCTCATCGCCCGCCACCCGCACCGACTCGCTGAGCACGGTGCCGCCCAGGCTGAGGACCGCCACCTCGGTGGTGCCGCCGCCGATGTCGACGATCATGGTGCCCACGGGCTCGGTGACCGGCAGGCCGGCACCGATGGCGGCCGCCACGGGTTCATCAATCAAATGCACCTCGCGGGCGCCGGCCAGACCGGCCTCGCGCACAGCACGACGCTCAACACCGGTGACGCCGCTGGGAATGCCCACCACCAGGCGACGGGCCACCAGCCCGCGGCCGTCATTGCCCTTCTGGATGAAGGTCTTGATCATCTGCTCGGCGGCATCAAAGTCAGCGATGACGCCATCCCGCAGGGGCCTGACCGCCCGGATGTTGCCGGGGGTGCGGCCCAGCATCATCTTGGCCTCATTGCCCACCGCCAGGGGCAGGTTGCGCTCAATATCCAGTGCCACCACAGAGGGCTCCTGGAGCACGATGCCCTTACCGGACACGTACATCAGGGTGTTGGCCGTTCCCAGGTCGATGCCGATGTCGCGGGAGAACTGGAAGCGACGGAAAAACACGAAAACCGGGTGGCTGCAGGGGATGAATCATAGAGGGGTGTTACAAGCCGCCCAGGTGGTGGCACTGAACCGATGTGGCCCTCACCGGTCTCGCCGACCGGGAAGGTGCCGCATCATGAGATCCATCACGTCAACAGGAGAAACGCCATGGGCGTCAACTCGATCACCCTTGTGGGCCGGGCCGGCCGCGACCCCGAAGTCCGCTACTTCGAATCCGGCAGCGTCGTCGCCAACCTGACCCTGGCCGTCAACCGCCGCGCCGGCGGCGACGAACCCGATTGGTTCAACCTCGAAATCTGGGGCAAGCAGGCCCAGGTGGCCGCCGATTACGTCCGCAAAGGCAGCATGCTGGGCATCATCGGCAGCTTCAAGCTCGACCGCTGGACCGACCGCAGCAGCGGCGAAGAGCGCAGCAAGCCCGTGGTCCGCGTCGACCGCCTCGAACTGCTGGGCTCAAAGCGCGACAGCGAAGCCGCCGGCGGCATGGGCGGTGGCGGCTTCGGTGGGGGTGAACCCTCTGAAGAGGAAGTGCCGTTTTGAGCAGCTGCTGACGGACTGGGGTCGCCCGCGGCGCCGCTGGCGCGGCACGTTGCGGGCTCTCCCCAGTCCGTCAGCAGGCGCGCGGGGGCTGGGCGCGGGGCGAGGCCGGGGGGCTGAACGGGTTAGCGACAGGCGCTCATCAACGCTTGGCGCCAGAAGCCAACTGCAGCAACGGCTCTTGCATCCACGCCACGCCTCTCGGAACCCGCCAACGAAAAAGCCTGAGCCGTCCATCCCTGGACGCTCAGGCTTTTGTGTTGAACCTGGTGCTCCCGCCACCCTGCGGCGCTGAACCTGAGCCGGGGAAGCTGAGCCCGCTGTTGCCGCTGAAAGCGGCAGTGCGGGCGAAGCTC
>JAIXOF010000028.1 GCA_027486935.1 Cyanobium sp. C1_MAG_00004
GAAACCAAGGTGGGCGATGGCGACGACACCGAGCTGCTGGACCTGCTGGCCGGCGACGGCGAGCTGCCGGACGAACGGCTCGATGGCGAATGCCTCAAGGGCGACCTGCGGGCCCTGCTCGAACAGCTGCCCGAGCTCCAGGGCCGCGTGCTCAAGATGCGTTACGGCATCGGCGCCATCGACGGAAACCTGGAAGAGCCGATGAGCCTCAGCGCCATCGCCAAGCAGCTGGGCATGAGCCGCGACAAGACGCGCAACCTGGAACGCAAGGCGATCGAGGGTATTCGCTCCCATTCGTGCCAGCTGGAGGGCTACCTGGCAGCCTGAGCACTGCTGCAACCACAGGCATGGCCCTTAAGCACTCCCACCAAGGTGGCGGAGCGGTTGTGGTGCTGCTGTTGTTGTCGCCACTGATCAGCCTGGTGATCAACCGCGCCCTGGACCACAGCTGGCACCAACAAAACGGGCCCCGCGTTCCTGTTGTGGCTCCAGGCCACTGGTTGTTCACGCTCTCGACGGTGCTGGTGGTTGTCATCGGCGCCGTTCTTGCTGTATGGCTGCTGCGGCGCAAGCGGCAACCGGGACGAAGCGCCCGGCAGCTGCTCGAGCTGCTGGGGGCGATCACCACCCTGCAGGCCCTGCTCAACGGGGCTTTGGTGATGATTGCCATCAGCTTCCTCAAACTGGGCTCCGTGGAGCTGCTGCTGATTGGTACGGGGCTTTACGGCGTGCTGAACTCCATCGCCCTGTTCTGGTACTGGTGCCTGGATCACCAAGGTTTCGGTAGTGGCCTGCAGCAGGCCTGTGTCCGGCGAGGCACGGTCAGCTTCCCAGAAGGAGACAGCGGTGGTTCAGTCCTCGACTATCTGTATTTGACAATTCTCACAAGCAACACCCTCGGCCCGCCCGAAAATCACCAGCTGTTCGGGGCGCCGACCAAACTGTTAGCCCTGGGGCAATCCAGCGTGATGCTGGCGTTGCTGGTGATCGTTGTGGCCCGGGCGATCAACACCCTGGGGTGAGCAGCCATGGCGGCGATCCATCCAGAGGGCCAGGGGAGCTGGGCGTGGGTGAATCAGAAAAACTGATCGAAGTTGTCGAAATCGACCGCCTTGAAATTGCCGGCCTGAACCTGCTCCATCAACCGCTCAAGCTGAACCCACAGGGCCCCCGCCGTCGCGATTGACAAGGCAAAGGAGACCAACAGTGCTGCTCCTGGCGCAAAGCCAAACACCTGCAGGCTGCCGCCGATGAACAGGGTCACGCCGATCACCACCCCGGTGTACGCCAGGGTCAGTTCCCAAGTGCCCAGCGGCAGCAGAGCCAGGCGGTCCTGCTTCCAGCCATCGAGCCGGTTCTGCACCATGCGGGCAAAGGTCAGACCGCACAGAATCCCGATCGCCAGTCCCAGCCCCGCCACCAGGTAGGGGGGCTGCTCGATCGGGGCGTACTCCAAAAAGATGTCGAGCGCATCGAGGTCGCCGTAATCACCCGTGGCCAGGTCCTGGGCCGCTTCGCTCAGGTTGATCGGGGCCAGGGCCATCATGCGCTCTCGAGGTGGGACGACCCTAGGCGGGAAAGGGAAAGATCAGCGTTGCCAGCACCATGCCCATCGGCCAGTGCGTTCGCCCCAATCCCAGGCGCGGCGGTAGCCGCGGCCCCACAGAGCTGCAATGCCTATGGTCGGGCCAGCGATCCTGCGTTCCATGACCCAGCGGCAACAACGACGCTGGAACCTGATCGCGATTGCCGCTGTCGTGATCGCCGGAATCCTGGCCATCACCGCCATCACCTGGCTTGACAATCCCCAGGTAGCCAACCGTGACACGCTGCGTCCGATCTCCGCTTCAGAGGCGCTGATCACCCAAGCGAATCGCGTGCCAAGAAACGGTTGGAGCGGCCTGCAGAAGGAACGTCTCAGTGATGACGAACAACGGCAGCAGCAGAAGGACCTGCAAGCCGCGCCCTACCAGATTGAGGCGGGCATCTACACAACCAGCACATCAGAACTTGACCTGAATGTGCCGAGCTTCAACGGCATTGGTTACATCTGGCTGCGCTGGCAAGAGCCATTTCAACAGTATCTTGAGCGCAACATGGCAACGATTGATGAACGGATGGTGCTGCTCAACAGGTTAATCAGCGACGCCAACCCATCACTGGAACCAATCAGCAAAAATCCCCAGAAAGAGCCAGATGGGAGCTACTACCAACTGTTTTCATTCAAAGGGCGATATTACATCAACGAGGCCAGCTTTCGTCACTATCCCTTCATGAGAGTCAGCCTTCCCATAGCCCTGGAAGCTGACGATATCGATGGCCAGCTTGACTACAGCCAACTCAGGTTCAAACCTGACACCCAGAACAGTGGCATCGGCCTCTACGCCCACATCATCGGCTGGTTGAACCACGGCTGGTCCATCGCCGAATATCGCCACCATTACGCCACCAACTTTGGCCTGAGAGGCCCAGAGAGCGATTACAGCCAGGTGCTCTACGAGATCTCATTTGGCACTTCAGCATGGGCATCATTCTGGCGCCTTCTCTTGCCGCTGGGTGTGGTGATGAGCATGGTGCTGTTGGTGTTCAAAGTGCGCTCAGACGAACAGGATGCACGCGCCAGCATCCCCGTGACGGTGCTGCTCACACTGGTCTTCCTGCAACAGAGCTACAGGGCCCAGCTTCCAGACCTGCCATTTCTCACATTCCTCGATAAGGTGTATGTGGTGGCCTACGTGGTAACCCTGGCCGCTTTTGTGCTGGTGATCTGGATTGGGCGCCGCTACAGCAGCATGGAACACATGGCCGAGGGGTCGGCCAAGCAGATGTTGATGCAGAAACTAGAGCGTCTGGATGTGATCTGGCCGTTGCTGGTTGTGGTCTTTGGCGCCTTAGCGATCGCCATTTGCTGGTTGACACTGCCAGCCGACATCTGATCAAGCCGCCAGCGGGTTGAGCCGCTGCAGCATGCCCCCAGCCAGGCGCCGCGGTGAAAAGGTGCGCCGCAGCAGACCCAGCAGCTGCTGCAGGTCGTCGGTGTGCAGGCGGTCATCGCGCACCAGGGTCAACAGCAGGCGCTGACGCAGGCTGGAGCCCTCGGGGCCCAGCAGCAGCCGTAGTCCAGCACCCGCCACCGGGATCAGATCGGTGGGAGCGCCATCGTTTTCGACCACCGCGAGCAGGTTCTCGAGACGCTCGATCTGCAGCCGGCCGTGTTTGTCGAACAGCACCTCAAGCAGCTTCTCGCGCATTTCAGCGGTGTCGCCCGCCAGCAGCCGTTTGGCCACGTAGGGATAGGCCACCCGAATGATGCGGAAGCTGGGATCGAGGCGCAGGGCAAGGCCTTCCTGGCTGACCACGGCGCGGATGATCAGCGCGAAACGGGCCGGCACCCGAAAGGGGTAGTCATACATCAACTCACTGAAGCGATCGGTGATCGCCTTGAAGTTGAACGAGCCGACGTTGTCACCCAGCGCCCCGCCCAGCACCTGCTCGAGCGCCGGCACGATCGGGGCCAGATCAGTGCGGGGATTGAGAAATCCCAGGGCCACGAAATCGAGGGCCAGAGCTTCAAAATCGCGGTTGATCAGATGGACGACCGCACCGGTGAGGGTGAGCCGGTCGCTGTCGCTGATCGAGTCCATCATCCCGAAGTCGACATAGGCCAGATGGCCCATGGGACCGGTCTTGCCCGGCAGGGCAAACAGGTTGCCGGGGTGCGGATCGGCGTGGAAGTAGCCGAACTCGAGCAACTGCTGCAGGCCCGAGATCACGCCGGTGCGGATCAGGGCCGCAGGATCGAGCCGGCGGCCCTCAAGCTCCTGGCGCTGCTGCAGCTTGGTGCCGTTGATCCAGGTGGTGGTGAGCACCCGCCGCGCCGACAGATGGCGCTCCACCGCTGGCACCGTCACCTCGGGATGGTCGGCGAACAGGCCGGCAAAGCGCTCAGCATTGTCGGCCTCGCGGCGGTAATCGATCTCCTCGAACAGGGTGCGGCCGAACTCGTCGATGATCGTGCCCAGGCCAAAGCCCAGGTTCAGCGGCAGCAGGGGCGCAGTGGCGATCGCCAGCAGGCGGATCAGCACCAGATCCCGACGCAGCAGATAGGCCAGGTTGGGGCGCTGCACCTTGACCGCCACCCAGCGGCCATCGGCCAGGCGGGCCTTGTAAACCTGCCCCAGGCTGGCAGCGGCCACCGGGTAATCGGGAAACTCGGCAAACAGCTCGTGGGCCGGCCCGCCCAGCTCGGCCTCGATCGTCGCCAGCGCAATGGCGTGGTCGAACGACGGCAGGTCATCCTGCAGGCGGGTCAACTGATCGAGCCAGTCCCGCCGCACCAGGTCAGGACGGGTTGATAGGGCCTGGCCCACCTTGATGAAGCAGGGACCCAGATTGGTCAGGGTGCGCAGGATGCGCTCAGCAAGGCGCTGCTGCACCTTGGGATCACGGCTGTTGCCCTGCACCACCAGGGCCATCGCCAGACCCAGCAGCTGGCTCAGCACCACCAGCAGCCGCGACAGCAGGATCCAGGGCCGCAGCAGCAACCAGCGCAGATCGCGGTTGGGGTTGTAGTCGAGAACCGGGTCGGCTGCCACTGGATCGGTCCCGCGCACAGGGCAGACTTTAGGAATGGGCGACCGCCCGCCATGGCCCCCAGCCGATGAGCCTGGATCTGCACCTGCCGGCCCATGGGCGGGGCCGGGCTCTGGCGCCTGCCCTGCGTGCCCTGTTGCGGCAGAGGCCCGCCAGCTGGGACCTGCCGGAACTGCCCCAGGTCGGCGGACCGCTGCTGGCCGAGGGGGCCGTGGCCGACAGCCAACGGCACTGCGCCCGGCTGCTGGGGGCCGAGCGCTGCTGGTTTGGCGTCAACGGCGCCAGCGGCCTGCTGCAGGCTGCCCTGCTGGCGCTGGCGCCCCCCGGCAGCCGGGTGCTGCTGCCGCGCAACCTGCACCGCAGCCTGTTGCACGCCTGCGTGCTGGGCCAGCTGCAACCCCTGCTGTTTGATTTGCCGTTCGACCCGGCCACCGGCCTCTGGCAGCCCCCGAGCGCCCTGCATCTGGCGCGGGTGATCGCAGCAGCCCGCAACGGCGGGCCGGTGGCCGCTGTGGCCCTGGTGTCACCCAGCTATCAAGGCACAGCCGCCGATCTCAAGGCCCTGACGGCGGTGGTGCATGGCGCAGGCCTGCCGTTGCTGGTCGATGGCGCCCATGGCCAGGGGCAGGGCATCGCCGCCGGGGCCGACCTCGAGGTGCTCTCCCTGCAGAAGAGCGCCGGGGGCCTGGCCCAGAGCGCCGCGCTGCTGGCCCAGGGACCACGCTTCGACGCCGCCGCCCTCGAGCGGGCATTGCTGTGGCTGCAGACCTCAAGCCCCAGCGCCCTGCTGCTGGCCAGCTGCGAAGGGGCGATCGCGGCCCTGTGCAGCACCCGGGGTGCGCGGCAACGGGCCCGGGCCGTCGCGGTGTCGGCCCGGTTGCGGCAGCGCTGCCAGGCCCTGGGGCTGCCCCTGATCAGCACCGACGACCCCCTGCGGCTGGTGCTGCACACCGGCGCCCTGGGCATCAACGGCCTGGAGGCCGACGACTGGCTGCTGGCGCGGGGGGTGATCGGCGAGCTGCCCGAACCCGCCACATTGACCTTTTGTCTGGGGCTCAGGCCGCCGCAGGGACTGGTCTGGCGGCTGCCGCGGCGGCTCATCCAGCTGCGCACGGCTCTGGCAGGGCCGCCACTGGCGCCCCAGGAACGGCCGCCTTTGCCGCTGGTCGGCAGCTTGGCGCTGCCGATCGGCCAGGCCTGGCGGGGACCCAGCCGCCTGATCCCCCTGAGCGCAGCCGCGGGCGCCATCGCAGCCGAGCCGCTGTGCCCCTACCCCCCGGGGATTCCCCTGCTGGTGCCAGGCGAGCGCATCGATGGCGAGCGGGCCGCCTGGCTGCAGCGCCAGAGCCGGCTGTGGCCCGGCCAGATCGCTGATACGGTGAGGGTTGTGGTCGATTAGGGGCCAGCGTCCGAGCCTGTGGCAGAAAGCGACGCCTACCGCTGGGACTTTGTCACCCCTGGGCTGCCCGACGGGGCCTTTCGTCGGGCCCCCGGGTTCAATCCCACGCCGATGGAATTGCGGGTGATGCTGCTGGCCCACCTGCGCCCCACCGCCAGCTCCCTGGTCTGGGATGTGGGTGGGGGGACCGGCGCCCTGGCCCTTGAGATCGCGCGGCTGCTGCCGGCCGGCGAAGTCCACACGCTGGAGCGGGACCCCGAGGCGATCGAGCTGCTGCGCAGCAACCGCGAACGCTTCGGCACCCGCAATCTGCACATTCATGCCGGTGCCGCGCCCGAAGGGCTGGTGCATCTGCCGCCCCATCCAGACCGGGTGCTGCTTGAGGTGGGCCGCCCCTTGGGCGATGTGCTGCGGCTGGTGTGGGAGGCCCTCAAGCCCGAAGGCCGGCTGGTGATCAGCACCGCCAGCCTCGAGGGGCTGGTCGATGCCACCGACACCCTGGCCCAGCTGCAGGCCAGGGACCTGCAGGTGGTGCAGGCCACCGTCCACCGCATGCAGCGCCGCGGCAGCCAGGCCAAACTGGCTGCTGCCGAGCCCCTGTTTGTGATCGCGGCCGAACGCTGATGGCGAGCGCGCCGCCTCCCCATCCGCCCCGCAAGGCCACCTCGACCGCACGCCTGCTGAGCGGCTGGGCCGTCGGGGGCTTCGGTTTTGTGGTGGTGCTGCTGGGGGGTTGGTGGTTCACGATCGCGGTCGGTGTGATCGTGCATCTGGGGCTGCTGGAGTTCTTCCGCATGGCCCAGTTCAAGGGCATCAGGCCGGCCACCAAAACCACCCTGGTGGCTGTGCAACTGCTGTTGCTGGCCACGATGGCCGCCAGCAACAGCCCTGGGGGTGGTTGGTTCGCCCAGGACCTGGCCGCCGCCGTGCTGCCGGTGTCGGGCGCGGTGATCTGCGGTTGGCTGCTGCTGCAACCGGTGACCGGCACGATCGCCGACATCGCCGCCTCGATCTTCGGCCTGTTCTACCTGGGCTATCTGCCCAGCCACTGGATCCTGCTGCGGCAGCTGCCCGATGGCATGGGCCTGGCCCTGACCCTGACCGCCTGCTTCATGGTGGTGGGCACCGACATCGGCTCGTATGTCATCGGCCGGCGGCTGGGGAGACGATCCATGTCGCCCATCTCGCCCGGCAAAACCATTGAAGGCGCCATCGGAGGTCTGCTGACGTCGATGCTGGTGGGCGTGATCGGCGCCAGCGCCATCGCCTGGCGCACGGCCCTGCCGCTACCGCAGAGCATCGCCCTGGGGGCCGCGCTGGGGGCTGTGGTGGCGGTGATGGCCCTGGTCGGCGACCTGACCGAATCGATGATGAAACGGGATGCGGGTCTCAAAGACTCGGGCGATGTGATCCCTGGTCACGGCGGCATTCTTGATCGGATCGACAGCTTTCTGTTTGCCCCGGCGGTGGTCTACGCCCTGGTCAGCCTGGTGCTGCCGTCAGGGTGAGACCCGGGCGCGCCCCCGAAGCTGCACCATGCCCGCCTCGATCCAGGCCTGCTCAATCGTGATGTTGGGGTCCATGGGCAACCGGCACAGAAGCTCGCCCGCAGGGCTGGTCAGCTCGATCGTGCCACCGGCGGCCCGCATCAGCACCTGCAGTTCGACCCGATCGGCCGGGGCATGGCCCTGCAACACGAACACCAACCGCCCCGCTTCAATCCGGACCATCTGCAGGGGCAGCTGACCGAGCACCTGCTCGTGCAGCAGTTCGGCCAGCTCCCGCCACCGGGGATCGCTGAACAGGGTGGTGAGCCCGCCCGTTGTGAGGCTGATCTGGCCTTCAATGGTGAAGGACTGATCCAGCTTCACGGGCTGCCCCTGCAGCAGGTTGCCCATGTGGACCGCGATCGGCTCACTGGTCAGCTCCACCTGCTCGATCGGCAGATGGGCAAACACGGCCCGGCGGGCCAGCAGCTGCACACCCGCCAGCCGTCCCCGCAGCAGCCCCAGGGCCGATCCCCGCAGCGCGATGTCCAGGCTGTCGATGCTCTGGCACTGCTGGCGCACCCACAGCTGCAGACCGTTGGCCAGCAGTTGCATCAATGGGCCGGAGCTCGAGGGATCAGTGGTCATCGACAGGACTTGAGCAGAGATCAGACCAGGCCTGCACCACCTGGGCAGGCTGGTCGAGGTGGGGCAGATGGCCGCAGCGCTCGAGCTCGCGCAGCCGCTCTCCCAGCAATGCCAGGGCCGCTCGCTTCTGCGGCGGGCGCAGAATGCGATCGTCGGCCCCCCACAGCACCTGAAGAGGCTGGTGGGGCAGGGGTTCACCGCAGCCCGCGAATCCACCGCTGCGGGCGAACCGGGCCAGGGCCTGGGCCCAGCCGGGGCTGGCCAGGTGCAGCGAGGCGATCTCAAGCTCGGCCGGGCCCACCGCGGCATCGGGATCAGCAAAGGCGCTGCGGCACAGACCCCGGCGTACCCCAGGCAGGGCCAGAAAACGCACCCCCAGTCCATCGAGCAGCGGCGGCAGGGGCATCGGCCGGCCGGTCAGGCCCGCCGGGGCCAGCAACAACAGGCGGCTGATGCGCTCGGGACAACGGCGGGCCAGTTCGACCGCCACCGAGCCCCCCATGGAGGCACCGATCAGGCCGACGCGGTCAACCTGCAAACGCTCACAGGCCAGCCTGAGCACCAGCTCCAGGTGGTGCAGCACCGCCGCGGGGTTGTAGGCCGCATCGACGGCACGGGGGGTGAACCCGAAGCCGAACAGGTCGGGCACCAGCACCGTGGAGCGGGCCGCCAGCAGCGGGGCGAGGCGACGGAACTCGAGGCAAGAGCTGTCAAATCCATGCAACAGCAGGATCGGCTCTGAACCGGCGGTCCCCAGCACCGCCACGGGCCAGTCATCGCCGAGTCCGGGCAGCGACCACCACTGCACCGCCGCGGCCAACGCACGCCCCTGGGGGTCGAGCAGCTCGTGGGCAGCCCGCTCCAGCAGCTGCCGGCCGGTTGCCATGTCCTCAATCACACCGGCGCGTCGCAAGTGATGCCAGCGGTCGTACTCACCAGAGCCGCCAGCAGCTCGGTGGGACGCACCGCAAAGGGCAGGTGGTGCAGATCGGAGCCCTCGCGGCAGGCAAAATCGCAGATCGACTGCAGTGCCGACAGGCTGGCGTCGCCCAGCCCCAGATCGGCCAGGGTCAGGGGCAGGCCCAGTTGGGCAAAGAACGGCACCAGTTGCCGCCGCGCCTGAGCAGCCAGCTGGCTGCCGCCCAGCACCTCTTCGAGGCGCAACTGCACCAGAATCCCGAATCCGACCTTCTCACCGTGCAGCTGGCCGTGGCAGGCCGGCAGCTGGGTCAGGCCGTTGTGGACGGCATGGGCGGCCACGGTCCTGCAACGGGCACCACCCAGGCCGCCGATGACGCCGGCGGTGAGTCCGCAGGCCTCGACCACCCGCACCCACGCTGCTTCGCCAGGGGCGGCGATCGCAGCCTCGGCATCCAACAGCAGCTGATCGCGCAGAACCCGCGCCATCTGCACCGCCTGCTGGATCAAGCCGTCGGTGCTGGCACCACTGCTGACCGACGCCTCGTACCACTTGGCCATGGCATCGGCGATGCCACTGGCCAGGGTGCGCGGCGGAGCCTGGGCCACCAGCTGGTGGTCGAACACCAGCAGCTCGGGGCAGCGCCGCAGGGGCACGTCGTAACTGAATGCCCCTTCAGGGGAATAGACATTGGCCAGCGCTGTCCAGCCCGCACAGGTGGCGGCACTGGTGGGCAAGGTGATGCAGGCCAGGTCCAACCGGTCGGCCAGCAGCTTGCCGGCGTCAAGAACCTTGCCGCCGCCCACGGCAATCACCCCATCGCAGCCTGCCTCCCGGGCGCGGCTGACGATGCGCTCGAGATCGCGGTCACAGCAGTCGAACTCCAACCGCTCTGGCGTCAGGACCAGGCCCGCGGCCACCAGGTCGGCAGCCAGGCCAGTGCCCAACGGGCCGCTGACGGTGGTGCGCCCCAGCCACAGGGGCCGGCGCACCAGGTCAGCGATGTCGCCGATGGCCCCGTTCCAGGCCCCCGCACCGCGCAGCACCCGGGCCGGGGCCATGGCGTGCAGGGAGAGGGGCTGGGTCATGGGGTCATCTTATGAAAGACACCCGGCGCCGGAGCCGCCTGGACCAGGCCAGCGCCCCGGCGGCGCCCACGATGGGCAAGGGACCGGGGACGGTTTCGGGCCCGATCGGGGCATCCACCACCCAGTACCAGTAGCGCTGCTCGGGATCCAGTTGATTGGAGGTCTGGACCGCCCAATCGCTGCCCTTTCCTTGCTTCTTCAAAAACACCGACTCACCCTTGTCGAACGCGCCAACGGGATCGCGCCAGAGGAAGTAAGCGCTCTCCATCGGTGAATCATTCGGATTCTGGGTGGGATTGGGATTCAACAACCAGTCGGGGTCACCATTGGTTTGCCACTCGTTGGTGGCGATCAAGGCATTAGCAAAGGCCTTGGCACCATCCAATGCATTGTTTCCTGGTGCCAGGAACCAGGGTTGTTGACGCAGATCGGGATAGAGAATGTCATTCGGCGGCAGGACAGGAAACACATCAGGCGGAACTTCCGTTGCCGATTCAGCCACGGACATGTAGACCGCACAGATCGGATAGGTGTTGCCTTGAACGGTCACCTCGATCGGCTGCTGGGGCACCGCCAGCGGAGCCGGCAGCGGCGGCACGGGCTGGGTTTCACCGAGAACAGGGCAGATTCCCTAAAAGTCTGCAGCGACTGCCCGACCGGGATCTGAAACAACGGCCATCAACAATCCAGCCGGAACAACCGTCAATGCCAGCGCAATGTTGCGTGATCGCATCATCAGAACTACTCCTACATGTGAAAAGACTCCAGTCAGACCGCAGTGGTCTTTCTGGAGCCTATGCATCCACAACCCCTGTGGAGGTCAGGGGATCTGCAGCAGATTGTGTTCAGACGCTAGCCAACTGAGGCACCGCCGGCAGATCAGCCCCCTGCTTACGGATCACCACCTGTTTGTCGTCGTCGACATCGACGACGGCCGCATCACCCTCGCCGATGCGGCCGCTGAGGAACTCCTCGGCCAGCGAATCCTCGAGCAGGCGCATCACAGCACGGCGCAGCGGACGGGCGCCATAACTGGGGTTGTAGCCCTCATCAACCAAACGCTCTTTGAAGGAGTCGGTCACCGACAGGCTGATGCCCTTCTCGAGCATGCGGTTGAAGACCTCCTTGAGCATGATCTCGGAGATCTCCTTGACCTCGTCGCGGCTGAGCTGGCGGAAGACGATGATCTCGTCGAGACGGTTGAGGAACTCGGGGCGGAAGTACTGCTTGAGCTCTTCGTTGACCAGGGAGCGGATGCGGTTGTACTGGGTCTCTTCGGCATCGCCGCCACCGAACTCGAAGCCCAGGCCGCCGCCGCCCTTCTCGATGACCTTCGAACCAATGTTCGAGGTCATGATGATCAGGGTGTTCTTGAAATCGACCGTACGCCCCTTCGAGTCGGTCAGGCGTCCGTCTTCAAGCAACTGCAGCAGCAGGTTGAAGACGTCGGGGTGGGCCTTTTCGATCTCGTCGAACAGCACAACGGTGTAAGGCCGGCGGCGCACCGCTTCGGTCAGCTGACCACCCTCGTTGAAGCCCACGTAACCCGGAGGCGAGCCGATCAGCTTGCTGACCGTGTGGCGCTCCATGAATTCGGACATATCGAGGCGGATCATCGCCTCTTCGCTGCCGAAGAAATAGGCCGCCAGCGCCTTGGTGAGCTCGGTCTTGCCGACGCCGGTGGGGCCGCTGAAGATGAAGCTGGCGATCGGGCGGTTCGGATTCTTCAGGCCGACACGGGCCCGGCGAATGGCACGGGACACGGCCTTGACGGCTTCGTCCTGGCCGATCAGCCGCTGGTGCAGCGTCTCCTCCATGTTGAGCAGCTTCACCGATTCGCTCTCGGTGAGCTTCTGGACCGGAACGCCGGTCCAGGAGGCAACGATCTGGGCGATGTCCTCTTCGGTGACCACGGGGGCACGGTCGGCCTCGGCGCCGTCGGGCGCGGCGATGGCGGAGGCGGCAGTGGCCTCGCCAGCGCTCACCTCGGCTGGGGCTTCGGCTTCGGCCGGCTCCTCGTCCTTGCGCGATTGCAGGATCGTGCGGATCTGCTCCCGCAGCTCCACCTCCTTGTCACGCAGTTCGCCTGCCTTGGTGAAGTCCTGCTCGCGCACCGCATCCTCTTTGTCTTTCTGCACGGCGCGCAGCTGTTT
Source organism: Cyanobium sp. C1_MAG_00004 (assembly GCA_027486935.1). GTDB lineage: Bacteria > Cyanobacteriota > Cyanobacteriia > PCC-6307 > Cyanobiaceae > RGUW01. Next base: position 12,288 of record JAIXOF010000028.1, read on the forward strand.
GTCGATCTCCTTGGCCGCCGGTGGCAGCTTGGAGTTGAGCAGGCGCACACGGCTGCCGGCTTCGTCGATCAGATCGATCGCCTTGTCAGGCAGGAAGCGATCCGAGATGTAGCGATCCCCCAGGGTGGCGGCCGCCACCAGGGCCTCGTCGGCGATCTTGAGACGGTGATGGGCCTCGTAGCGCTCCCGCAGACCGCGCAGGATCTCGATCGTGTCGACGACCGAGGGCTCGCCCACCATCACCGGCTGGAACCGGCGCTCGAGAGCGGCATCCCGCTCGATGTGTTTGCGGTACTCGTCGAGGGTGGTGGCACCGATGCACTGCAGCTCGCCCCGGGCCAGGGCAGGTTTGAGAATGTTGGCGGCATCGATCGCCCCTTCGGCAGCACCGGCGCCGATCAGGGTGTGCACCTCGTCGATCACCAGGATCACGTTGCCCGCGCCCCGGATCTCTTCCATGATCTTTTTGAGGCGCTCCTCGAATTCGCCTCGATACTTGGTACCGGCCACCAGCAGGCCGATGTCGAGGGTCAGGACGCGCTTGTCCTCGAGGATGTCGGGCACATCACCGCTGTTGATGCGCTGGGCCAGACCTTCGGCAATGGCTGTTTTGCCGACGCCGGGCTCGCCGATCAGGACGGGATTGTTTTTGGTGCGGCGACCAAGAATCTGAATCACCCGCTCGATTTCGTTCTGGCGGCCCACCACCGGGTCGAGCTTGCCGTCCGAAGCCTGCTGGGTGAGGTTGCTGCCGAATTCGTCGAGGGTCGGGGTCTTGGTCGACCCCTTGCCGCCGCCGCCACCGGCCGCGACCTCGGCGGTCTCGCCCAGCATGCGGATCACCTGGGTGCGCACCTTGGCCAGGTCGACACCCAGGTTCTCAAGCACCCGAGCAGCGACGCCTTCGCCCTCGCGGATCAGCCCCAGCAACAGGTGCTCGGTGCCGATGTAGTTATGACCCAACTGGCGCGCTTCTTCGAGCGAGAGCTCCAGCACCCGCTTGGCCCTGGGGGTGAAGGGGATCTCCACGGCCACGAAGCCCGAGCCCCGGCCGATGATCTTTTCAACCTCGACGCGGGCGTCCTTGAGGTTGACGCCCATCGATTTGAGCACCTTGGCGGCCACACCGGTGCCCTCGCCGATCAAGCCCAGCAGAATCTGCTCGGTGCCCACGAAGTTGTGGCCAAGGCGGCGGGCCTCTTCCTGGGCCAGCATGATCACCTTGATGGCCTTCTCGGTAAACCGCTCGAACATGGGCCTGGCCAACGACTAGGTGTTTCCAACCTATCAGGATTGCGGAGGCTGGTGTGGCATGCGGCGCAAAACCGGCAGAAGCGCTGTTGCCACAAGCTTTCGCCAGAAAAAAGAAATAAACAAACCCGCCAGAATGGAGGCCTAAATCAACACAAAAGACGGTTTTCCCTACCTCCCCCAAAGGCAGAGGTTGCGCTGCTCATCAGCTCAGGCGCAGCCATTGGATCAGAGCGTCATCGCCATTGCGGTAGTAAGCGCGACGGACACCGGCCTGGGCAAAGCCCAGGCCGGCATACAGGGCCACGGCGGCGGTGTTCGGGGCCGCGACCTCGAGGGTGGCGTGGCGGGCTCCCTCGTCCCGTGCTTGCCGCAGCAGCTCCCCCAGCACCTGCCGGCCCAGGCCCTGGCGGCGCCGCGCCGGATCCACCGCCACCAGGGTGATGTGCAGTTCGTCCACCACCAACCAGCCGCAGGCCATGGCCTGCAGCTGTCCGTCCTGCCAAAGACCGAGACCGGGGCGACGGGGATCGGCCAGCTCGGTCTGCCACTGGGCCTCGCTCCAGAGGCCTCCGAGCGCGACCTGGTCCAGGGCCAACACGGCCTGCAGGTGTTCGGGCAACAACGGCAGGGCAGCGGGGTTCCGTACATTCATCGGTCTGCCGTCCCGGTCTGCCCCAGCCATGGTGATCTCCAGCCACCCCGTGGTGCAGTCAGCACCGTATGAACAGAACCAGGACCTCACCAGCCCGAATCGCAATCTGACGCCCCTGGGCACCGCCCTCGACGACCACCATCGGTTGGTGGTCGGCGGTTGCACCCTGAGTGAGCTGGCCCGCACCTACGGCACACCGTTGTATGTGCTGGATGAGGCCACCCTGCGCGGCACCTGCCGGGCCTATCGCCAGGCCCTTGCCGAGCACTACCCCGGCCCTTCGCTGGCGGTCTATGCCTCGAAAGCCAACAGCTCTGTCGCCCTCAGCGCCCTGGTGGCCAGTGAAGGCCTGGGGCTGGATGCGGTCTCGGCCGGGGAGCTGCTGACCGCCCTGCGGGGCGGCATGCCGGCCGAGCGGATCGTGCTGCACGGCAACAACAAGTCCAAGGACGAGCTGGCCCTGGCCGCCGGCCATGGGGTCACGGTCGTGGCCGACAACTGGCGCGACCTCGAGCTGCTGGCCGAGCTGGCCCCCGGGCTGGAGGGGCCGGTCAATCTGATGCTGCGCTTCACCCCCGGCATCGAGTGCCACACCCACGAGTACATCCGCACCGGTCACCTCGACAGCAAGTTCGGCTTTGACCCCGACCAACTTGAGACCGTGCTGCGTCACCTGCAGAGCTGCAGCTGGGCCCGGCTGACGGGCCTGCACGCCCACATCGGTTCCCAGATCTTCGAGCTGCAGCCCCACCGCGACCTGGCCGGAGTCATGGCCGATGCCCTGGCCCTGGCCCGCAGCCTGGGCCATCCCGTCAGCGACCTCAACGTCGGTGGCGGCCTGGGGATCCGCTACGTGGCCAGCGACGATCCCCCGAGCATTCAGCAGTGGGTGCAGACGGTCGCCGAGGCCGTGGTCGAGGCCTGCGCTGCCCGTGGCCTGGAGCTGCCGCGCCTGCTGTGTGAACCCGGTCGCTCGTTGGTGGCCACCGCCGGGGTCACCCTGTACACGGTGGGGAGCTGCAAGCCGATTCCCGGCATCCGCACCTATCTGTCGGTGGACGGGGGCATGAGCGACAACCCGCGCCCGATCACCTATCAGTCGCAGTACACGGCCGTGCTGGCCGACCGGCCCACTGCCGCCGCCACCGACACGGTGACCGTGGCGGGCAAGCACTGCGAATCAGGGGACGTGCTGCTCAAGGACGTCACGCTGCCGCCGGCGGTCCCTGGCGATGTGCTGGCGGTGTTCGCCACCGGGGCCTACAACGCCTCGATGGGGTCGAACTACAACCGCATCCCCCGCCCGGCGGCGGTGCTCGTCGGCGGGGGCGTCGCCGAACTGGTGCAGCGCCGCGAGCAGCCGGAGGAGCTACTGCGCTACGACGTGCTGCCAGCCCACCTGGCCCCGATAACCTGAGGGTCATTGTTGCTGTGGCCGGCGCCCTGCGGGCACCGGCGATCGAACCATCGACCTGCGTCTGCTGCTCGACCTTCTCTGCGCCTTCGGGCTGGGGGTCCTGCTGCTTGGACGGGTCAGCGAGGCCCGCACCCTGTGGCTGTTGCGCGGCTACCTGATGTTGGTGGCGCTGGCCTGGGTGGTCCAGCGCTTCGCCAACCTGCCCCTGACCAGCAAGCTGGTCGATGCACTGGTGCTGGCCTGCAGCCTGGCCCTGGCCATCCTCTGGCAGGGGGAGCTCAGGCGCTTGATGGAGCTTTTGGGCACGGGCCGGCTGCGGGTGCTGGTGGGCGACCGGGGCCGCGATCAACTGGCGTCGGGTTCGGTGGCGACCCTGAGCGAAGCGGCGGGCCGGCTCTCCCAACTGCGCCGCGGCGCCCTGGTCGTCGTCGATCTGGGCAGTGACCTGCGGCCCGAGGACTTTCTCAATCCCGGCATCAGCATCGATGGCCAGCTGTCGGTGGAGCTGCTGCTCAACCTGTTCGCCAGTGAAACCCCGTTGCATGACGGGGCGGTGCTGGTCAAGGGAAATCGCATCCTGGCGGCGGGGGTGATCCTGCCGCTGTCCCGGCAGGGCATCAACCGCTACGGCACCCGCCACCTGGCGGCCCTGGGGCTGACCGAACGGTTCGACCGCTGCCTGGCGATCGTGGTCTCTGAGGAGACCGGCACCCTGTCTCTGGCCAGCCAGGGACGGCTGGAGCGACCGATCACCAGCAGCCGGCTGCACGACCTGCTGAGCGCAGCACTGGCGTTGCCAGGGGGGCGTAGCGTATCCAAGGACACGCCGGAACCCCGCGGATGAGTCGCGCCCTGGCGACCGCCAGCTCCCGTACCCAGCCCGTGCTGCCCGTCGGGCTCGACGCGGCCCGGCTGCCGGCCCATGTGGCCGTGATCATGGATGGCAACGGCCGCTGGGCCCGCCGCCGCGGCCTGCCGCGGGTGATGGGCCATCGCGAAGGCGTCGAAGCGCTCAAACGCACCCTGCGGCTCTGCAGCGATTGGGGTATCGGAGCCCTGACCGCCTATGCCTTTTCGACCGAGAACTGGAACCGTCCCGGCGAAGAGGTCAGTTTCCTGATGACCCTGTTTGAGCGGGTGTTGGCCCGTGAGCTGGAAGGCCTGGAGCGCGAACAGGTCCGCATCCGCTTTTTGGGCGACCTAGAGCCCCTGCCCCCCGGACTGCGGGAGCTGATCGCCAACGCCACCGCCCGCACCGCGGCCAACAGCGGCATTCACTTCAACGTCTGCACCAACTACGGCGGCAGGGCCGAACTGGTCCATGCGGCCCGCCGGCTGGCGGAGCAGGCGGCCCGCGGCGAGCTCGATCCAGCCCGGATCGACGAGGAGCTGTTCGCCGCCCAGCTGCACACCGCCGGCGAGCCGGATCCCGATCTGTTGATCCGCACCAGCGGTGAGCAGCGCATCAGCAACTTTCTGCTGTGGCAACTGGCCTACGCCGAGCTGCACATCACCGACGTGCTGTGGCCCGACTTCAACGAAGCCGCCCTGACCACCGCCCTGCTCGACTACCAGAATCGCCAACGCCGCTTCGGCGGCGTTGCGCCCACCCCCCACCAGCCTTGACGATCTCCCAACCCCGGCCCGCCGACCCGATCCAGGCCGCGTCACGCCACGACTGGACCCTGGACGAGATCCTGGCCCTGCTCGAGCTGCCGCTGGTGGACCTGCTGTGGCAGGCCCAGGCGGTCCACCGCACAGCCAACCCCGGCTACCGGGTGCAGCTGGCCTCGCTGCTGAGCGTCAAGACCGGCGGCTGCGAAGAGGACTGCGCCTACTGCCCCCAGTCGATGCACCACAGCAGCGATGTGAGCGGCAGGCCCGAGCTCGCCGTCGAGCCGGTGCTCGAGCGGGCCCGCGCTGCCAAGGCCGCCGGGGCCCATCGCTTCTGCATGGGCTGGGCCTGGCGCGAGATCCGCGACGGAGCGCCATTTGAGGCCATGCTGGCGATGGTGCAGGGTGTGCGCGAACTGGGGCTCGAGGCCTGCGTCACCGCCGGGATGCTGACCGACAGCCAGGCCCAGCGATTGGCCGAAGCGGGACTGACCTCCTACAACCACAACCTCGACACCAGCCCCGAGCACTACGACCGAATCATCAGCACCCGCACCTACCAGGAACGGCTCGAAACCCTGCAGCGGGTGCGCCAGGCCGGGATCTCGATGTGCTGCGGCGGCATCATCGGCATGGGCGAAAGCCTGCAGGACCGGGCCTCGCTGCTGCAGGTGCTGGCCGGCCTGAACCCCCACCCCGAAAGCGTGCCGATCAATGCGCTGGTGGCGGTCGAAGGGACCCCCCTCGAAGCGCAGGAACCGGTGGATCCGCTCGAGCTGGTGCGCATGGTGGCCACCGCCCGCATCCTGATGCCCACCAGCCGCGTACGCCTGAGCGCCGGCCGCGAGCAGCTCAGCCGCGAAGCCCAGATTCTGTGCCTGCTGGCGGGGGCCGATTCGATCTTCTATGGCGACACCCTGCTGACCACCGGCAACCCCGCCGCCGAGGCCGACCGGGAGCTGCTGGCCGCCGCCGGCGTTACCCCCTGGCAGGGATGAGCCCCGTCCTGGTAGCGGCCTTTTACCGCTTCAGCGCCATGGACCCAGGCGGGCTGCCGGCACTGCGCAGCGACCTGCTGACCATGGCGGCAGGATCAGGGGTGCGGGGCACCATCCTGCTGGCGGGCGAGGGGGTCAACGGCACCATCAGCGGCCCCGAGGCCGCGGTGCGGCAGGTGTTGGGCCGGCTTCGGCAGGTCAGCGGGCTCGAACCGCTCGAAGCCAAGTTCAGCTGGGCCAGTGGGCAGACCTTTGCCCGGCTCAAGGTCCGGCTCAAGCGTGAGATCGTGACCATGGGCTGCCCCACGGTCAGACCGGCTGATCAGGTGGGCACCTACGTGCCGCCGGCCCAGTGGGACGACCTGATCAACGACCCGGACACCCTGGTGATCGACACCCGCAACAGCTACGAGGTGGCCGTGGGCACGTTCACCGGCGCCATCGACCCAGAAACAGACAGCTTTCGCGCCTTTCCCGACTGGGTCGAGCGCGAGCTGCTGCCTTTGGTGCAGCAGCGCCAACCCAAAGCCCTGGCCCTGTTCTGCACCGGCGGCATCCGCTGCGAAAAGGCCACCGCCTATCTGCTGCAGCAGGGGTTTGAAGGGGTGCACCACTTGCAGGGGGGCATCCTGCGCTACCTCGAGGAGATCCCCGAGGAGCGCAGCAGCTGGCAGGGCGAATGCTTCGTGTTCGACCAGCGCGTGACGGTCAACCACCGGCTCGAGCCCGGCAGCCACAGCCTGTGCTTTGCCTGCGGCCTGCCCCTGGCACCCGAAGAGCTGCAGCACCCCGCTTACTGCGAGGGGATCAGCTGCCACCACTGCATCGACCGTTTCAGCGACAGCGACCGGGCCCGCTTTGCCGAACGCCAGCGGCAACTCGTCGGCAGGCGCAGCGCCAGAGTTGGCGCAGACGCCACGACAAGCCAGTGACAGCCCGTCGGTTGCAACGCCGCCAACGCTGGCTGGCCACCGGCCTTGCGGTGGTCGTGGGCCTGGCGCTGGCACTCACGGTGTGGCACCATCACGGCAGCCAGCGGCGAGAGCAGCCCGACGCGGAACTGCTGAACGCCACCAATCGCTTTGAACAGGTCCGCTCGTTTGAGCGCGCAGCCGCTGGCGCAGGCATCAGCACAACAAGGCCGCAAGAAATCAAAGTCGGCATTGAAATCGCCAACATCTATAACGTTTCATTGGCCAATCAGACGTTCATGGCCAATGGCTATTTCTGGCTGCAGTGGCCTGAAACCGTGCAGACGTGGATGGATGAACGCGACATCGAACCGCAACAGCTGATCGAATTTCCCAACAACATTGTCTCCTACGATTTTCTGATCGAGCCGACACAGAATGCACCCAAAATCCTGCCAAATGGCGCCCGTGAACAGGCCTACCGCTTCTCAGGACACTTCTGGACCGAAGAGCTAGATTTCAAGCATTTTCCGTTTCAGAGACTTGAGATTCCGATCCGACTTGAGATCGCATCAGATGATTTTTCCCTCAACGGTTCGACTCCAGTGAGCCTGGTGGCAGACCCTAGACAGCCGGATATGTTGGGCAGCCTGATTGAAATCCCAGGCCTTGACCTTATAGGTGGCAAATTAGAACCTTTTTTACATTATTTTTCAGACGACAGCACCTTCGCCACGGGCAACACAGCCAAAACATTCGCTCAGGTCCGCATCCTGGCTGTGTTCAGCACCCATCCAATGGCCGCCGTTGGCCAATGGCTCGTGCCGATCCTGATCGTCATGATCACGGTGTTTGTCGCACCGACTGTGACCGGGCGCCTGAGTGACGTGAGAATTGCGATTCCATCAGCCGCCCTACTGACGCTAGTGGTGATGCAGCAAACGTACGAGATCACAATCCCACAGCTGAGCTATCTGACGTTTCTCGATTACATCTACTTGTGGTGCTACGCCGTCACGGTGGCATTGTTTGTCCTGTTTGTGTGGAGTGCCAATCAATGCGCTGAGATCGATATCAACAGCGCTGATCATGAACAACAGGTGGCCAGAATCACGGCGCGAATCCAACGCATCGATCATCGCTTCCAACTGGGAAGCCTGGTGGGCACAGTTGTTTTCGTTCTGTGGGCCTTTCTGCGCTGAGCGCCCATGCGGCCCGTTCTCTACAGCTTCAGGCGGTGTCCGTATGCGATCCGGGCGCGGCTGGCGCTGGCGGCCAGCGGCCTGCAACCTGAAACCGACCTCGAGCTGCGCGAGGTGGTCCTCAAGGCCAAGCCCCCCGAACTGCTGACAGCCTCGCCCCACGCCACGGTGCCGGCGCTGGTGCTGAGCGGTGCAGGCGATGGCACCAAGGCCCACCCCACGGTGCTGACGGCAAGCCTGGCGGTGATGCAGTGGGCCCTCGAGAGCCGGGATCCAGGGGGCTGGTGGCAGGGCCGATCCACCGCCGACCGCACCGCCATGCACGCCCTGGTCGCGCAGAACGACGGCCCCTTCAAGCACCATCTCGATCGCTTCAAATACGCGGGCCGCTTTGGCGAGCAAGGCGTGCGCGACCAGCAGCTCCATCGCCAGGCGGCCCTGGCGATCCTGCGGGACTGGAACCAACGCCTGGAGCCGGGCGGCTGGCTGCTGGGGGATCAGCCCTCGCTGGCTGACTGGGCCCTGCTGCCGTTTGTGCGCCAGTTCCGCCTGGCCGATCCGCTCGGCTTTGACGACGAAACTGGCCTGATTGCCCTGCAGACCTGGCTGCAGCATTTTCTGACCAGCCCCGAGCTGGCGGCGGTGATGGCACCACCCTGGACAGCGCGCAGCCCCTGGCCATCCCCCAGCTGGCTGTATCACCTGGCCCTGAGTGGCGACTGGCAGGCAGCCCGCAGCGCAGACGCTGACTACTGCATCTCGACCCGCGGCCGCACGCTTGCGGAGGTGGGCTTCATCCACCTAAGCCAGGTGGACCAGGTGGCCGCCACCGCCGGGCGCTTCTATGGCGATCTGCCTGCCGGCACCGTCAAGCTGCTGTGCATCGACCCGGCGCGGCTGCAGAAGGCTGGATTGAGCGTGCGGCACGAACCGGCCCCGGGCACGGGCGAACTGTTTCCGCACCTCTACGGCCCGTTGCCACTGGAGGCCGTGGTCCACAGCGAGGTCTGGACGCCATGACGCCACCAAGAAGCCTTGCCGACCTGGAAGCCGAAGCCAGCCGCCGCGGCCTGCTGCTGCGCCTGCAGGTCGCGAGCCGGGGGCCGCTCACCACCCTGCGGGTTGGGGTGGCGCGGCGCAGCGAGCAAGCGCTGCTGCTGCTGGGGGAGCTCAAGGGTTGGGCCCTGCCCACCGCCGATGGCCTGCGGCTCGACACCATGCGGGTGCAGGGCGGCGGCGCAGCCGGGTCAACCGCTGGGGTAGGCCCCTTGATCTGGGCCGCCACCTTTGCTTGGGCGCTCGAGGCCACCCCCTGTCGCCAGGCCACGCTGCTGGCGATTCGCGACAACGAGGCGCAGCACCGGCGACTGGTGCGTTATTTCAGTCGCCTGGGCTTTGAGCCGTTGCGCGAGCTGGGGGCCGGCCCGCTCGATCTGGCACCACGGCTGGTCTGGGGCGGGTCAGGCCTGCTGATGCGCTGCAACTGCACTGAGGGGCTGGCGCGGGCGGCGCTGCAGCTTCACCCCCCCGCGTGATAGCTGCTGCGAACCAATGGCCCTGAGCGCACCTCGACAAAGCCCAGCTGGCGGGCGATGGATCCCAGCTCGTCGAACTCTTCGGGGCTCCAGTAGCGCGCCACCGGGATGTGGGCCAACGAGGGCCGCAGGTACTGGCCCAGGGTGAGGCGCTGGCAATCGACAGAACGCAGATCGCGCATGGCGGCGATCACTTCTTCGCGCGTCTCGCCCAGGCCCAGCATCAACCCGCTTTTGGTGGGAATGGGGGGCGCCAGCTCGCGGGCCGCCGCCAGCAGCCCCAGCGAACGCAGATAGGTGGCGCCGCGGCGCACCTCGCCCTGCAGGCGCTCAACGGTTTCGAGGTTGTGGTTGAAGCAGGCCGGCTGGGCCGCCAACACGGCTCCCAACCGTTGGCGTTGGGCCGCCAACGCCTCGGCTTCATCGCGACAGCCGCCCCAGAAGTCGGGGGTCAGCACCTCAATGGCGACCCCAGGGCTGCGCTGGCGGATCGCCGCCATGGCGCTGGTGAAGAGGGCGGCGCCGTGGTCGGCCAGATCGTCGCGGGCCACCGCCGTCAGCACCACGTACGACAACCCCAGGGCTGCGACGGCCTCGGCCACCCGTTCGGCCTCGGCCCTATCCACGGGTTCTGGTGCCTGGCCCTTGTCGACCTGGCAAAAGGCGCAGCTGCGGGTGCAGATCGAGCCGCCCAGCAAAAAGGTGGCGGTGCCGGCGGCGTAGCACTCGGCCCGGTTGGGGCAGCGCCCCTCCTCGCAGATGGTGTGCAGCCGCTGCTGCTTCACCACCCCCTGCACCCGTGCCAGCTCGCTGGCGTTGCCCACCGGCGAGCGGATCCAGCTGGGCAGACGCTCCGCCGGCGCGATGGCGCTGTAGCGCGTGGTCCTGGTCATCACTCGACGGCGCGGCGGCCCTCAAAGGCCCGCGCCAGGGTCACTTCATCGGCGTATTCGAGCTCGCTGCCCATGGGCAGGCCATAGGCGATGCGGCTGACGGTGGTGAACGGTTTGAGCAATCGGGCCAGGTACAGGCTGGTGGTGTCGCCCTCGACGCTGGGGGTCAGGGCCAGAATCACTTCGCTGATCGGTGGGTCCAGGGCCCCATTGCTGGTCTGCGCCGTGACCTGGTCAGTGGCCCTGTCAGTGGCCTTGTCAGTGGCCGCATCAGCGCCTGCCCCGGCGACCCGCCGCACCAGGGGCTGGATGTGAAGCGCCTCTGGGCCGATGCCATCCATGGGGGAGATCAGTCCGCCCAGCACGTGGTACCGCCCCTGAAACTCGCGGGTGCGCTCGAGCGCCAGCAGGTCGCGCGAATCGGCCACCACGCACAGCTGGCCATTGCGGCGCTCGGGGTTGCGGCAGATCTCGCAGAGCGGCTCAGCCGACAGGTGAAAGCAGCAGCGGCACTGGCCCACCTGGCTGCGGGCCGCCAACAGGGCATCGGCAAAGGCGCGGATCTGCTCTTCGGGCTGGCGCAACAGGTGCAATGCCAGACGCTGGGCGGTGCGCGGACCGATGCCCGGCAGCCGCTCGAACTGGTCGATCAACCGGGCCAACGGGCGCGTGAAGCCGCTCAGGTTTCCGCCGCAAGTGGGTCGAATCTAAGGAGAAAGACCACAGAGTCCAGAATGGGGGTCGGCCCTGCCCCCTGCCCCCTGCCCGCTGCCCCGATGGGACTGTCTGACGCTCTGAACCGACTGCTGCATTGGCGCGCAGGCCTGCGCACAGCCCTCGTGGCCCTGCTGGGGGCGGTGTTGCTGGCCGGCTGCAGCGCCGCCGCCGCCGGTCTCAACAGCTTTCAGAGCCCGGATGGGCGCTACGCCTTTCTGTACCCGACCGGCTGGACCCGGGTGCAGGTGAGCGGCGGCCCCCAGGTGGTGTTTCACGACCTGATCAACAGCGATGAGACCCTCAGCCTGGTGATCTCCCAGGTCGATGCCGACGATGACCTGAACCAGCTGGGCAGCGCCGTCGCCGTGGGTGAGCGGCTGCGGCGCAGCGCCATCGCCCCCGAGGGCAGCGGCCGGGTCGCCACCCTGATCGAGGCCCGCGAACGGGAAGAGGCGGGCCACACCTTTTATGACCTCGAGTACAGCGTTCACCTCAGCGACCGCGACCGCCACGAGCTGGCAACGGTGGTGGTTGACCGCGGCAGGCTTTACACCCTGGCCGCCAGCACCAACGAGGTCCGCTGGCCCAAGGTCAAGGGTCTGTTTGACCAGGTGATCCGCTCGTTCACCCTGCTGGTTTGATCACCGTCGTCGGGTCCGGCCTGGCCGGCAGCGTGCTGGCCCTGGAATTGGCCCAGCGCGGACTGACGGTCAGCTTGATCGACCCCGGCAGCGGCGCCACCCCCAATGCCACCGCCCTGAGCTATGGCCTGCTGCCGCCACCGGCCGCCGCTGGCTGGCGACGGTTGCAACGGCGCCATGGCGATCTGGGCCTGAGACGACGCTGGTTGCAGCTGGGTCCACGGGGCCTGCCCCTGCCGGCCCTGCAGGTGGATCCGCGGCGGTTTGCCGCCGCCGCCGCCGCCGCGCTGCAGCGCTGTGGGGTCGAACGTCTGACCCGGCCGCTGCTCCAGCCCGAGGCGCTCGCGCCGCTGCACGAGCGGGGTCCTGTTGTGCTGGCCTGCGGCGCCGGCTGCCGCAGCCTGGCGCCCGGGATTGATCGGCGGTTGCGTTGCAGCTGGGCCGGGATTCTGGAGCTGCCGCCAGGCAGCAGCCCTGTCTGGCCGCGGGGCATCGCACGCCTGCCGGCGCGGTTTGCGCGCCAGCAGCTCGAGCAGGAGGCTGCTGCACTGCAACAGGAGCGCTGGATCGTCGATGCGGGGCTGGTGCCCTGCGGCGACCGCCTGCTGGCCGGCCAGATCACCCTGGTGCGGCCCCAGCTGGAACCGGGCCCGGCTCCCGACCCCGCCGTGATGGAGGAGCGGTTGCGCACCGCCCTGGCCCCTCGATGGCCCCAGCTGGCGTCAGCGCCCGGCCACTACCAGCAGGCAGCAGTCAGCTTCTGCAGCGATGGAGCTCCCCTGGTGGGACCGGCGGGCGAGGGGCTGTGGGTGCTGGCGGGGTTCAGCGGTGCCTTTGCCCAACTGCCCGCTGCAGCAGCGGCCCTGGCGGTGCAGCTGGCGAGCAGCTCTGGCTGACAACCGCGGCCAGCTGAGGGAAGATAGTCGCCATGACGACAGGCCTCTCCAGCGATCCAGCACCCCGGCCCCAGGGTCTCAAGGGACGCCTGCACGACCTGCAGCGCCGCTGGAGTGGGCTCAGTGACCACGACCAGGTGGGGGCCTGCTTGGCCGGCATGGGCGGCGCCGTGGTGCTATGGGCCCTGTTCTGGCCAGTGCCCACCGAAGTGGTGGGCATGGGGGTCCTGATCTACCCCGACAACGCCGGGGTGCTGAACGCCCGCTCGGGAGGCCAGGTCAAGACCATCGCTGTGCACACGGGCGATCGGGTGCGCCAAGGCCAGGTGCTCATGCGCCTGTACCTGCCCGTTCTGGAAAAGGAACTGGCCCAGCAGCGGGGCAACCTGGCCCAGCTCGAACGGCACAACCGGGAGCTGGATCTGCGCGACCAGCTGCGGCTGAGCAGTGAAAAAACGGCCGTCGACACCGCCCTTGCCAAGCTGCGCGATGACGCCCGGCGCTACCGGGCCCTCCAGAGCACCTACAGCACCCAGTTGCGCAACCTCGATTGGCTGGCCCGACGCGAGGTTGTGGCCCCGTTGTCGAGCAACGTGGTGGGCGCCCAGCAGAACCTCACCAGCACCAGCGTCAGCCTCGACGACACCAAGACCCAGGAAAAGAACCTGCTGACCAACTTCCAGCAGGTCAAGCTCACCATCGAGACCCAGGCCCTGCAGCGCCGCTATCAGATCGACGACCTCAAACGCCAGATCAGGGTCACCGAAGCCAAGATCGCCTACGACGGCAATGTCACCGCCGAGCGCGACGGCACGGTTCTCGACCTGCAGGTGATCCCCGGTCAGACCGTCGGCACGGGCCAGCGCCTGGGCACGATCGGCCGTTCGTCCCAACCCACCTCTGGCGAGCAGCCGCTCAAGGCGGTTGCCTACTTTGCGCCTGCCGATGCCCGGCGGTTGCCGCAGGGGCTCGAGGTGGAGGTGGTGCCGGGCTGGAAGCAGCGGGGCCGGTTCGGCGGCATCGTCGGCCGGGTCACCCAGGTGCTCACCCTGCCGGCCACCTCGGACGACATCTCAACCACCGTCGGCAATCCGCAGCTGGCCCAGGAACTGACCAAGAACGGCCCGGTGATGCGGGCTGAAGTCGAACTGGCCCGCAGCCATCGCGGCGACGACGGCTACCGCTGGACCCTGTCGGGTGGCAGTGGCGTGTTTCCGGTGCGCGACGGCCTGACGGTCTCAACCCATGCCTACATCGAATGGCGCACGCCGATCACCTACGTCATCCCCGGTCTGCGCTCGCTCACCGGCGGCTACCGCAGCCTGCGGATCGACCGGCTTTGGGACCAACCCTTCCTCAGGCAACCCGACACCCTTCGCTGACGCCGACCCATGCCCCGCCTGCCCGCAATTCGCAACCCGCTGCTGCGCCAGGAACTGCCCTGGCTGATCGGCCAGGGGGTGCTGCTGCTGATCCTGTTCAACGCCAACGCCCCGGAGCTGTGGTTCTGGTTGGTGGTGCTGCTGGTGATCCTGGGCTACCGGGTCGAGCGGTGGTCGTCCTCACGCTCGCGTTAGGGCCTGCTGCCAGCGCAGTTCGGTCTCGTGCAGGCTGCGCTCCAGCTGGTTGAGCAGCATCAGGCGGGTGGCCAGCTTCTGCAATTCGGCTGTGGACAGTGCCTGCTGACTGGGACCATCGACCCAGTTGGTCAGATTCTCTGGCGTCCACAGTGGCAGCGGTGGATCGGGAAGGCCCTGAGGCTGACGCAGCAACTGCTCGCGCCAGCCTGTCATTTGCTGCTGCATCGCCATCACGCGGTCGCTGAGGCGCGCAGCCAGGCCGCGCAGTGACGGCTGGTTCCAGGCAACAGGGCCCAGGCGTTGAAACCCATCGAGCACCAGGATCAGGGTCTCGGTATGGGCATCAAACGCGGCCCACATCTGGGCCACGGGATGCTCGCCGGCGCCGCTGCCAAGCTCCCGCAGCGCCCCAACCCGTTGGCTCCGCAGGCTCAGCATCTGATCACGCAGCTCGCGCAGCAGGGGATCACCACCACGCCGCGGCGATGGCCGCAGGAGATGCTCGACGAGCACCCCACCCAGGCGATCGAGCAGATCCAGCAGACCCTGGCGCTGGGCAAGGCGCGCCCGGGATGGCCAGAACAAACGAATCGACAACAGCGCCATGCACACACCCAAGGCCGTCCAGACCAGGCGCAACGGCAGCCAACTGTCGAGCTGGCTGTCATGGGCCAGCCAGCCGACCACCACCACAAACAGGCAGACGGTGTAGCCCACCTTGAGCCGCAGTCCGGCCGCCAGCAGCTGGGCCAGCAGCATGGCCAGTGGCAGGCCCACCACCAGCGGCAGCCCCTTGAGGGCTGGGTAGGCAATCAGAATGATCACAGCGCCCAGGGCCGTACCGAGCAGGCGTTGGCGCCCCAGCTCAAGGGTGTCGCCATAGCTGCCGACGCTGACGCTCAGCACAGCCAGAGAGGCGTAATAGCCATCGGCCAAGCCCGTGACATGGGTGAGGCCCTGCACCACGGCCACGGTCAGCACCAGGCGCAGGGTCGACTGAAGCGGCGTGGTGGATGGCGGCGTCATCACAACTGGCGCAGCAACGCTGCACGCAACAGGCCCTGGCTCCGAAGCAGACTGTGCAGGTGCTCCAGCTGCAGACCGATGGCCAGGGGTACCAGTTGGGGAGTATCGCTGGCCTGGCTCCAGGCCAGCCACTGCTGGGGCCCGCCGACCGGCCAGGGCTGGGCTGGGCTGGAGCGATCCGCACTGGCCAGTAACTGCAGACGATCCAGCAGCTGCTGCTGCAACGGCGTGCCGGGCCGCGGGGGCAAGCTACGGATCTGGGCCTCAAGCAGGATCCACTGGCGCAGCACCTGACGCCAAAGCAAGGCCAACTGACCCCATCGGCGCAGAGGACCACGGGCCAGTTGCTGCAGATCCTGAATCGGAGGCAACACCTCACTGGTGTGCAGCAGCTCCGGTGGGTTGGCTCCGGTCTCGAGCCAGAGCTGCAGACCCTGCAGCTGAACCTGCAGACGGGCACTGAGACGTTGATCGAGCTGGTGCGCCTGCATCTGCGGCTGGGGAGGCCACACCACCCAGGTGGCGAACACCGCTGCTGCGGTGCCGATCAAACCGGGAACGATGTAGTTGACCAGCAGCCGCACCTCGAAGCGGTCGCATTGGCAGAAGGTCAGCATCTCCCAGCAGGCCAGGTTGGCCAGGCCGATGCCGCCGGCCATGCCCAGCCCCTGCGCCGCCAGCCCCGCACAAAGAAGGGCAATGCTGAGCATGAACCAGCCGTTTGAAAAGGGATAGAGCACCAGCGCCACGACCACACCGATCACAATCCCGCCGACCTGCTGCAGCAGCTGGCGGCCCGGCCGGTTCTGACGGTCGTTGACAAACATCACCGCCGCCAGCATCCCGTAGGTGAGGGTGCTGCCCCGTCCGCTCCAGTTGGTGGCGGCAATGGTCAGGGCTGAAGCCAGCGCCACCCGCAGGGCATTGCGGACGGCCGGGTTCAATGGTTGAAACACTTGCATCAACTCCGCCTCAGGGGAGCTGGCCTGGATCAAGCTGCAGCAGGGGCTTGAGGGGCGCCGCCGGATCGCGGGGGACCGGAAGCAGCTCCCGCAGCAGCTGGGCGTAGCTGATGTTGACCCCGACGGTGGCGTTGAGGCGGCTGACCAGGGCACCGATCAGGCGCTCCTGGGTGTTGGACAGGTCCAGCTCGCTCGACAGCCCAGTCTGGTAGCGAAGGCGCACATCGCGAAACGCCTCGAGGGCCGCCGCCAGACCCCGGCGGGCCGAGGCCAGTTTGGCCAGGCTCGCCTCGTGGTTGAAGAACGCCTGCTCGAGCCGCAGGCGAATGGCATCGCGCTGCTCGGCGTACTGCTGGGCGGTGGCATCCGCCTGGCGGGCCAGGGCGCGGGCCTGCCCGGCGGTGGTGCCGCCATCAAACAGCAACCAGCGCAGGGTGAGCCCCAGCGACCAGGCGTAGCCGTTGCTGTTCTGCACCGGGACCAAGGTGGCACCGCAGCAGCCCCCGTTGCTAACCGTGGCATCGAACTGGTTGGTGTTGCCTGCGCTGCCGCCGGCGTTGGCGAACAGCGACAGCTTGGGCAACAGGCCAGCTGCGGTTGCGGTGCTGTTCTTGGCCAGGGCTTCGCGGGTGGCCAGGATCGCCTCCAGCTCGGGGTTGCCGCGGTAGGCCGCCAGCAGTGACGTTTCGAGATCGAGGGGCCAGCGCGGCTGGACCGCAATCGGATCGCTGGCGGCGGGCGTGAGCTGGGGGGGCAGGTTCAGCAGCACCGCCAGCTGGCGACGGGCCACGGCCCGGTCGGCCAGGGACTGGATCAGCTGCTCCTGATCACTGGCTTCGATCGACCGGCGCCGCAGCACATCGAGCCGGGGCACCAGACCGGCCCGTTTGAGGTCCTCCGTATCCCGCAGGATCAGCAGGTCATTGCGCACGGCGGCATCGCGGATGCGCACGGTCTGGTCAGCCTGCTGCAGGCGGTAATAGGCCTCGCTGACCTTGAGCTGCAGGCTGCGCAGGTTGGCGGCATAGGTGTTGCGGGCATTGCGCAACTGGGCCCGGACCGACTGGATCTTGGGGGTGCGGGCAAAGTCGATCAGGGTGTAGTCGAGCTCGAGACCTGCCTGGCCCTGGGTCTGGGATTCGTTGAGATAGGCGCCGCCGCCGCTAGGCACATAAAAAGCACCGCCGGGCGAAAACTGCGGCCCAAAGCCCAGGTTGCCGTTGCCCACCGGCGCGTTGAACCAAGTGCCGCTCTGGCCGCTGCCGCCGCTGGCCACGGCGCTGATGCGCGGCCACCAGGTGCCCAGGGCCGCTTGCAGGCTGGCCAGGGACGCTGCCACCTGCTCGCGCAGGGCCTGCAAGCTGGCGCTGGAGGCAAAGGCGATGGCCAGGGCCTGCTCCAGACTGAGGCCCTGGACGCCGCTGCCCTGCAGCTGGGTGGCTGTCGGCAAGTCCAGGGGCGGTACCGGGATCGCCTGGTCAGGCCTCAGGGCACCACTGGGAGCCTGGTTGGCCTTGATCAGGTTGGCCGGCAGCGGCGGGATCGCGCTGTCCCCGGCCGGCAGACCCTGCAGGTCGTTGGGCAGCAGCGCATCGAGGGCGCGCAGCTGCTGATCCAGCTGGCGCCAGCTGCTATCGAGTTGTCGAACCGCTGTATCGCTGCTCAGGGGCCGGGACTGGGCCGCCGTTCGGGGCTGCGATGCAACCAGCAGCGGCAACAACAGCACCGCAGAGACCCGGCGCCAACGACTCTTCATCTGAAGGGCGATCCAACGGGACCCGGCGCAGCCCAGTATCCATGACCTGCCGGCATCACGACAGGGGGGCACCGCGCTCCAGCCAAAGCCGCTCGGTGCGCTGCACCGCTGCAATCGCCTGACGGCACAGCTGGTGCCGGGCCGCCAGGTGCTGCAGCCGCACCAGCGCCATGCGGTTGATCGCGGGGTCCTCGAGCAGGGCCTCGCTGGCCAGCCAACGGGGCGGCGGTTCAAACGGCTGAACCTGCAGCCCCCGGGGGCTGGCAAGGGCCTGGCCCCACTGCTCCATGCGCCGCGCCAGCGAGGCCAGCAGTTCGGCCTCGGCCAGGTGCAGGGTCTGCATGTCGCCGGTGAAGTCCTGCGGCAGGCGGCGCTGGACGCCCTGCACCAGCCCCAGCAGCCGCGAACAGCATTCGTCGATCGCCGCAAGCAGGTCCAGGGCCGGGTGGGGGCGCGAGGCTCCCCCCAGCTCATCGCGCAGGGCCGGAAGGGCGGCGCGCAGGCCCATCAGCTCCCGCCGCGCCGCAGCCAGGGCCGGCATCATCACCGGCATGCCGGGCCGGCTGACGGCGGCGGCGGCCCCATCCAGCAGCGGCGCCAGTGACCGCAACAACGCTCCCCAGCCCTCCTGGCTGCGGGCGACGGCGGTGGCCGGCCACAGCAGCCGCAGGCTGAGCAGGGCCACGATCACGCCGAACACCGTCCAGGCCAGGCGCAGGGGCAACCACTGCGCCAGCTGGTCGTTGTGCACCAACCAGCCCATCACGATCACCATGCCGCCCACCTTGTAGCCCGCCTTCCAGCCGAACAGCCCCCCCAACAGCCGCTGCAGGCCCAGGGCCAGGGCAATCCCCACAGGAAACGGCAGCCCCGCCAGGCCGTCATAAAAGGTGATGACGATCAGGCCACCGACGATGGTGCCCAGCACCCGCTGGCGGCCCAGCGCCAGGCTGCCGCCGTAGGTGTCAGCCATCACGGCGATCACCGCCATGGTCGCGTAGTAACCGAATGGCATGCCGCTGATCCAGGCAAAGCCGTTGGTGAGTCCCGCCACCAGGGCCAGCCGCAGCTCAGCGCGGCGCCACAACCCCGGCCGTGTCATCGGCGCCCGCCCTGCTGCAGGCGGGCCAGGGTGGTCAGGCCCGCCTGCAGGGGATCAAGCTCCTCGGCCACCGCCAGCAGCGGCAACGGCCGCGCGGCGCTGGTGGCCAGCTCGCGCCAGAGCGAGGCCACAGGCGGCTGCCGCGGCGGCCCGGCGGGGCTGGTCAGCAACTGCTCGAGCCCATCGAGCGAATGGGCCAACTCCGGCACGGGGGCCACGGCCCCCAGCAGCCGCTCCCACTGGATCCAGTGGTGTTGCACCTGGTTCCAGAGCAGCAGGCGCTGGCGCCAGCGCCCACAGTGCAGCTGCGAACGCCGGGGGCCCAGGCGCTCAAGCGCCACCCAGGACTCCATCCGTTGCAGGGCGCCGGTTAAACCGGCCGGCGCCAGGGGCCGGGGCCGGGGCTGGTCCAGCTCCAGCCAGGCGCGGTAAGCCCGCAGCTGGGCGGTCAACTGGCGGCAAAGGTCCGTTTCGGTGCGCTCCAGCAGATCCAGGCGGTTGCGCGGCCACAGGGCAAGGCCCACCAGCAAGGCGATCGCACAGCCGAAACTGGTGTCGACGGCGCGGTTGAACACATAGAACCAGTCCAGCTCGGCGTGGGAGGGGATCATCAGGAACATCACGCTCACCAGCACCGCCGTGCTGAGTCCCGACTGCCAACCCAGGATCCGCAGCACGGGCAGGATCAGCACCATGGACACCAGCACACCGATCCAGCCCGAAAGGATGGTGTGCACCAGAAAGGTCACCAGTCCACCGGCGATCGTGCCAAGAATCCGCGAACGGGCCGCCGCGATCGTCTGTTCGTCGTTGTCATCAACGACGATGACCACCGCCAGCAGGGGATACCAGACGTAGGCGATGCGTTCGAAATAGCTCGCCGCCGCCGCCGTCAGAAAGGCCGCCACCGTCAGCTTGACGCACTTGCGCAGCAGCTCTGGATTCATGGCGACGGGTCCAGGCCAGCCGTCGCCAGAGTATGGCGGGATCGATGCTGCGGGCCAATCATGGGGAGACCTCGTGGCCCTCGCCCATGTCCCTGATGCCGGCGGTGATCGACAGCAATCTCGATGCCATCCTGCGCATGGGTCTGGCGGTGCTGTGCGGCCTGGCCGTGGGGCTCAACCGGGCCCACCATGGCGGCACCATGCATCCCAACCGGCTGCGGGTGCACGGGCTGGTGGCGCTCAGCGCCTGCCTGATGGTGCTGGCCGCCGGCGATCACCCCGATGCCCGCAGCCGCACCATTCAGGGGGTGGCCACCGGCGTGGGTTTTCTGGGGGCCGGCGAAATCATGGGACCCGGACGCGGCGGCGAACTGGCGACCCCCGAGGTGCGGGGACTCACCAGTGCCGCCTCGATCTGGTTTTCGGCCGCCCTCGGAGTGACCGTGGCGGCATCAACGCCGGTGCTGGCGGGGGTCGCGCTGGTGCTGGCGCTGATCACCCTGACCAAACGCAACAGCAACAACCATGGTCAGTAAAGAAAGCGGTAGCGGTCCTCGCCCCCGTCGCCCGAGCCGACACCGGCGGTGGGCTGGGGCCATTCGGCATCCCAGTAACTGATGCCGTTGCGCATGAACGGACGCCCGGCCAGCCGTTTGGTGTCGAGCTGGGTGGTGCCCATGGCGGTGATCAGACCGCCCAGCTCCATCGGTCCCAGATCGGTCCTGAGGTCCTTGCCGGCCGCCGACAGCAGGGCCGGCAGGCGCACCAGGTGCTCGGGCCGGGTCAGCTTGCGGAACAGGGCCTGCCAGGCCAGCTGCTGTCGCTCGAGCCGGCCGATGTCGCCGAGCTCGTCATGGCGGAAGCGCAGAAAACCCTCAAGGTCCCGGCCCTTGAGGTTCTGCAGACCGGGTTGCAGGTCGATCGCCAGCCCCTGGCTGCGGTCTGTGTAATAAAGCCGCTTGGGCACATTGACCTCGATGCCACCGATGGCGTCGGCCATGCGGCGGATGGCGCCCAGATTGACCATCACGTGATGGCTGATCGGCCGGCCCAGCTTGCGCGAGAGCTCCCGCTTGAGCAGATCGATGCCGCCAAGGGCGTAAAGGGCATTGATCTTGTTGGGTCCGTAGCCCTCAGCCTCGATGTAGGAATCGCGCGGCACCTGGATGATGCGGGTGACGCCCCCGTCGACCCGCAGGGCTGCGATCACATCGGTGTTGCCACCTCCCACATCGGTGCCCACCAACAGGATGTCCTGGTCCCCGACCCCGCT
This sequence comes from Cyanobium sp. C1_MAG_00004, assembly GCA_027486935.1. Classification (GTDB taxonomy): domain Bacteria; phylum Cyanobacteriota; class Cyanobacteriia; order PCC-6307; family Cyanobiaceae; genus RGUW01. Next base: position 33,664 of record JAIXOF010000028.1, read on the forward strand.
CCAGGCGGCAAAGGGATTGGTGATGGCCGGGTTCTCGACCCTGCCTGTGCTGAGCATCTGGGTCAGGGGCACCGCCAGCAGCAGGCCCCCCGTCAGACCGACCAGCATGGCCGCCAGAACCTTGCCGACGCGGCCGCGCCTGCGGGGCCGCACGCTGGGGGTCGATGGCTGGCGGCGCACCGCCGCAGAGCGTTTCATTCCCGAAAAGCTATTGCAAGGGCGTGCCGGTCCCTCACAGGCTCAGGGCCTCGTCGGGCCGCAGACCGACCTGCACCCGCCACAGGTTGGCGTAAGCACCCCCACGGGCCATCAGGGCATCGTGGCGTCCGCTTTCGACCAGCCGTCCCTGTTCGAGCACCACGATGCGATCGGCGTGGCGCACCGTCGACAGGCGGTGGGCGATCACCAGGGTGGTCCGATCGGCCGTGAGCCGGTCAAGGGAGCGCTGAATCGCCGCCTCGGTCTCGTTGTCGACTGCAGCGGTCGCTTCATCAAGAATCAGCACCGGCGGATCCTTGAGGATCGCCCGGGCCAGGGCGATGCGCTGACGCTGCCCCCCCGACAGGCGCTGACCCCGCTCGCCGACCAGGGTGTCGTAGCCCTGGGGCAGATCCTCGATGAAACCGGCGGCCTCGGCCAGGGCCGCCGCCCGCGCAATCGCCTGACGGGTAGCCCCAAAGCTGCCATAGGCGATGTTGTCGGCCACGCTGCCGTGAAAGAGGAACACCTCCTGGGACACCAGACCGATGGCCTTGCGCAGGTCATCGAGCCGCAGCTGATCGATCGGGATGCCATCGAGCAGGATCCTGCCCCCCTGCAGGCCATAGAGCCGCAACAGCAGCTTGACCAGGGTGCTTTTGCCCGAACCGGTGGATCCGACAATGCCGATCGTGCTGCCGGCCGGAATCGTCAGATCAAAGTTCTCGAGCAGGGGGTCGCGCCCCCCGTAAGCAAAGCTGACAGCTTCAAAGCGGATCTCGCCTTCGACCATGCCCAGCGGCAGAGGCGTCGAACCACCGGCCAGGGCGACCGGCGTGTCGAGCAGATCGAGGACCCGGTTGGTCGAGGCCATGGCCCGCTGGTAGTCATCGAGGGTGCGGCCCAGGGTGGTCAGGGGCCACAACAACCGCTGGGTGATGAACACCAAAAAGGAATAGGTGCCCACAGCAATCGCACCGCGCCAGGCCTGCAGGCCGCCGATCAGCAGAATCGCCAGAAACGCAAACAGAATCGCAAAGCGAATCAAGGGAATGAAGGCTGCCGACAGCCTGATCGCCCGCCGGTTGGCGGCCCGATAGTCCTCGCTGTCGCTGCGCAGCCGCTCCAGCTCCCAGCCTTCGGCGGTGTAACTCTTGATCGTCAGCATGCCGCCCAGGTTGTTGGCCAGGCGACTGGCGAGATCGCCCGCTTTTTCGCGCACCTGGCTGTATCGCGGTGCCAGACGCTTCTGGAAACGCAACGAACCCCAGAGGATCAGCGGAATCGGCAGAAACGAGACCCCAGCCACGGTCGGCGAGAGATAGAGCATCGCCCCACCAACGGCCAGAACCGTGGTGATCAGCTGCAGGATCTCGTTGGCGCCGTGATCGAGAAAACGCTCCAGTTGGTTGATGTCGTCATTGAGGATGGTCAGCAACCTGCCGCTGCTGCCTGTCTCAAAAAAGGCCATCTCGAGCTGCTGCAGGTGGCCATAGGCCTCCAGCCTCAGCTCGTGCTGCACGGTCTGGGCCAGGTTGCGCCAGAGGAGTCCATAGAGGTACTCGAACAGCGACTCGGCGCTCCAGATGACGAACGACAGCACCGCCAGCACAGCCAGTTGGCCAGGCACCGTTGCGACCCCGAAAGCGGCCAGCCAGGCATTGTCCTGACGCACCACCACATCGACAGCCAGGCCGATCAGCACCGGCGGCGCCAGGTCGAACAGCTTGTTGAGCACCGAACAGAGGCTGGCCAGCTGCAGCTGTCGGCGATGGGGGCCCAGGCTGAGCAGCAGACGATGCAACGGGGCAACAGTTGGCATCAACGGCAGCCCTGATTAGCAGTGGGGTAGCGCATTCTTCAAACCATGGCTTATTGCCGAACCCAACTGCCGGTGTCCGTGCCGATTAGGGATCTTGATGGCCTGATCGCAGAGCTGATCCGCGGAATCGGCATGCAGGTGGAACGGCAACCCGATCACCGGGACTGGCTGATCGGAACAGAGCCGCCCCAGCCTGCACTCAGGGCAAATGAGCATGTGACCCTGCTGTGCGACTGGAGCAACCTGCGCAATACAGGAGAACTCACCATCGAAACCCGCAGCGGTGAATCGATGGCCCATGCGTGCACCAGGGCTCAATTGTTGTTTCAGCAGTTCTGCGGAACCGTGCTGGGCCCGCTGGGTGGGAGTGGGGACTGACCCCTCTGGACGTGAATCCAGGGGATCAGCCCCAGGGGGATCACCAGCGGTTGCCGCCGCCGCCGCCGTAGCCGCCGCCGCCGCCACCACCGCCGTAGCCACCGCCGCCGCCACGGTTGCCACCGCCGCCGCCGCCGTAACCACCGCGGCCGCCACCACCACCGCCACCGCCGCCCTCACGGGGGGTGGCTTTGTTGACGCGGATCATGCGGCCCATCCACTCGACGTCCTGAAGGTCATCGATGGCCTTTTGTTCGGCGGCGTCGTCAGCAAGCTCCACGAACGCGAAACCGCGTTTGCGACCGGTTTCCCGATCAAGGGGCAGGCTGCACTGACGGACTTCGCCGTACTGGCTGAACAGATCAAGCAAGTCCTCACGTTCTGCTTGGAACGAGAGATTGCCGACGTAAATAGTCATGAGAATGGACTGGAACAAATCCTGGAACTGATCCGTGTGCTGCCGGGTTCCGAAGGATTGCCAGTGAAGTGCTGGCCGAGCCGATGGAGCCTGTACGCCGTAGGAATCTCAAACACCTTACTGCGGCGCCTGAAGAGGAAGGTCCATGGAGAAGCGTGAAGCAGAACCGAAGCAATTCTTTGGTTGCGGCTGCGCTCCCCGCTAGCGTCCCATTGTCAGCGAATCCTGATCCAACTCGCCCGTGATGCCGGCCCCCGTTCCCTGGAGCCTCGCCTGGAGCGAGGACGGCGAACTCGCCCCCCAGGACCGCTTTGACCTGCTGCAGACACTGGTCTGCTGTGAAACGACCGATGTCCAGGGGGCCCTGGTGGCCGCCGTCGAGCGGCTCACCAGTGTGGAGCTGACCACGCTTGCGAGCCCGGATGTGACCGGGCTGTGCGCCTGAGGCCAGCGGCCTGAGCCCAGCTAACGGCTCAGGCCTGGACCCTGGAGATCTGCAGGGGCTTATTGAGAACCCGCAGTTGACGCAGCCCTTCGAACACCTCGGGGGGCATGCCCTGGGGCAGGTCCACCATGCTGTGCGTGTCAAAGATCTGGATGCGGCCGATGGACTTGCCGTTCAGGCCGGTCTCATTGGCGATGGCGCCGACGATGTTGCCCGGCTTAACCCGGTCGCGCCAACCCAGCTCGATGCGGAACCGTTCCATGTTGCCCTCGGGGGGACGGGAAGCCCGTTCGCGCTCGCCGCGGACGGGGCGTGCCCCGCCTTGTCGCTCGGCCTGACCGGGGGCCTGCCGTGGCACGGTGAAGGTCTCCTCGGCCTGCAACAGCAGGGGACGCCCCGCCAGGCTGAGTTCGAGTGCTGCCAGGGCCAGGGCCTCGCTGCTGCAGCCCTGCTCCTGGGCGACCCGTTGCACGATCTCGCTGAGCAGGGCCCGCTCTTCGGCGTTGGTGGCCGGTGTCTGCAGGCCTGCGGTCAGGCGCTGACGCAGCCGATCGAGGCGGTTCTGGTTGATGGTGGCGTTGCTGGGCACCTCCATCGCTTCGATCGGACGGCCCACGGCCCGCTCGAGCCCGTGCAGAAAACGGCGTTCGCGCGGTGTCAGGAACAGGATGGCTTCGCCGCTGCGACCCGCCCGACCGGTGCGCCCGATGCGGTGCACGTAGGCCTCGCTGTCAAACGGCACGTCGTAGTTGACCACCAGACCGATGCGCTCGACATCGAGACCGCGGGCTGCCACATCGGTGGCGACCAGCACGTCGACCTGACCACTGCGCAATCGGTCGATCGTGCGCTCGCGCTGGGCCTGGGGCACATCGCCATTCAGGACGGCCACGTCATGGCCGTGGCGCTCAAGCGACTCGGCAATGGTGAGCGTGATCGCCTTGGTGCGGGCAAAGATGATCACCCCCTCGCCGCCCTCGGCCTCGAGCACGCGCTCGAGGGCCGCGAGCTTCTGGGGCGCATTGACCGTCAGGAAACGCTGACGGATGCGCCCGGCGTCGGCGGCCTTTTGGCGGATGGTGATCTCGGCAGGGCTGCTCAGGTACTTCTGAGAGATGCGACGGATCTCGGCCGGCATGGTTGCCGAGAACAGCACCACCTGACGTTGCTTGGGCAGTTGTTCAAGGACCCATTCGACGTCGTCGATGAAGCCCATGCGCAGCATTTCATCGGCTTCGTCGAGCACCAGGGTGCGCAGGGCCGACAGATCGAGCGTCCCCTGACGCATGTGATCCATCACCCGCCCAGGGGTACCGACGACGATCTGAACGCCGCGCTTGAGGTGATGAATCTGATCGCGGAAATCGGCCCCGCCGTAGATCGCCAGGGTGCGAACACCGCTCAGATGGGTGGAATAGCTGTTGAACGCCTCAGCCACCTGCAGCGCCAGCTCGCGGGTGGGAGCCAGCACCAGCACCTGGGGCTTGCGCTGTTCGCGATCGAGCGCAGCCAGCATCGGCAGGGCAAAGGCCGCGGTCTTGCCGGTGCCGGTCTGGGCCTGACCGACCAGATCACGACCCAGCAACAGCTCAGGAATCGCCGCCGCCTGAATCGGCGAGGGCTCTTCGTAGCCGATGGCAGCCAGGGCCTGCAGCAGCTCGGAGCCCAGGCCAAAGCGGGCAAAGCCGCTGGCCGCAGGGACGTCGGCGGTCACAGAGGGTTCCTCGACTGGCGTGGTTTCCGTCTCGGCAACGGTGTCAACGCGCAGTTCAAGGTCGACGGAACAGCCGAAGCCGCCGTCAGCAAGCAAATCAGTCAAGGGTCAAACGGGCCTGAAGAGTCCTTCAACGCAGGCCCGGCAGCAACCCCTGGGATCTTCTGTCACGCACATCAGGTGGCGCGTGGAAGTCCGAATCGGCTGCCCTGCCCTTGATAAAGGTTGAGTTGAAACTTTATCACTCACCGGCTCAGCGCCCGTAATCATCAGCGAGTCGCTCGATGTCGTCCTCGCTCAACCACTCTCCGCGTTGCACCTCGATGATCTCGAGATCCTGGTGCTGGGCCATGGCGCGATGAACCGCCCCCAGCGGAATCGTCAGCTGACTGCCGGGCTCGAGCGGCAGCTGCTGGTCATCGAGGGTCAGCACACCGCGGCCAGCCGCCACCAGCCAATGCTCGCTGCGGTAGCGGTGACGCTGCAGGCTGATGCGGCGGCCACTGCTGATCAACAGCCGCTTGACCCGGTAGCCCTGGCCCTCGGCCAGGGTTTCAAACCACCCCCAGGGGCGCTGGGTGCGCACCGATTCAGCTGGCAGGGTCAAGACTCAAGGTGGCAGCTGGCTCCAGTGTGGGCAGCGCAGCGGTGATCAGCCAGGCCCGCTGGCGGGCCCGCGTCAGGGCGGTGTACAACAACGGCCGCGCCTGGCGCACAGCCTCAGGCAGCAGCACCCAGACCTCGTCGGCTTCGCTGCCCTGGGCCTTGTGCACGGTCAGGGCCAGGGCGGGCTGGACACCGGGCAGCAGGGCCGGATGAACCCACAATGGGTCGGAGCTGCCCGCCGGCGCAAACAGCAGCAGGCACCGGCCTTCGCGGGCGACCAACACCCCCAGATCACCGTTGGCCAGGCCCAGATCGTCGCGGTTGACGGGGCACAGGACCGGCGTTCCCAGGGGCCAGAGCTGGGGACTGGCCAGGAACCCATCCCCCAGCAGAGCCCGGTGAATGGCATCCACCCCCCAGCGGCCCCGCCGCAGGGGGGTGAGCACCAGAAAGCGCTCCAGCTGGTCCAGCAAGCGGGCCGCAGCCATCGGCGACGCCGGATCGGTGCCGGCCGCCAGGGTCTGCAGCTGCTGTTGCTGCTGGCGCAGGCGCGCCAGCAGCACCTGGGGCAACCGCGCCGGTGGCTGCTGCAGCCACTGCAGGTTGGCCTGAGGCGGCAGCGGCGCCAGCAGGGGCTCCAGTTCCTGGGCCCCGGCCCGCAGGGCCGCCGCCACGGCGGCCAGGGCACCGTTGTTGCGGTAGACCCGCGTCAGCTCCACCGCTCCTGGCCCCAGGGCGCTCCGCAGGGCGGGGCTCTGCAGGTCCTGCAACACCGAACCGGGACCGACCGGCGGCAGCTGGGCCCGGTCGCCCACCAGCACCAGACGGCAGGCCGGGGGCAACGCGTCGAGCAGGGCCTGCATCAACGGCACATCGACCATCGAGACCTCGTCGATCACCAGCAGGTCCAGGGCCAGCGGCTGGTGGCGGTTGCGGGCAAAGCCCTCTCCACGGCTCTGCAGCAGCCGGTGCAGGGTGCTGCAGGGCCAGTTGCTCTGCCCCTGGGAGGCCCGCAGACGCGCCGCCGCCTTGCCGGTGGGTGCGGCGAGCTGCACCCGGCAACCGGGCTGCTGGGCGAGCACGGCCGCCAGCATGCGGCTGACGGTGCTGGTTTTGCCGGTGCCGGGCCCGCCCTCGAGCAGCACCAGCGGGCGGCTCAGGACCGCCGCCACGGCGGCCTGCTGGCGGGGGTCAAGACCGTCGCCATGGGCGGCCACCAGGGCCAGAACCCGTTCGGCGGCACCGGGTTCGGCCAGGGACGGCAGCGGCTGCTGGGCCTGCTGCCTTAGGGCCAGCAGCACCCCCTGGCGCTGCTGGTGCCACAGCCGCCACTGCAGCTGGTCCCCCTCGAGCACCAGGGGTCCAGCGGCGTCACGCAGCAGGGGCGAGGCCAGCAGCGCCCGGCGATGGGCCGGCGACGGCAGGGTGATCTCCAGGCGCCCCTCGGCCAGGGCCGCGGTCAGATCGCCGATCAGTTCCTCGACCAGGGGGTCGGACTGGCAGCCGTGCAGCCGCGGCAGGGCCTCCTGCAAGCCAGCGACCAGGGCCGTCAACCATCGGGGCTGGTCCGGCATCAACCCCGGCCCTCCAGCACCCGATCGAGGCCCAACAGCCGCGGCAATGGCGGCTGCTCAATGAACACCCCCGGTACCGAATCGGCTTCGCTCGGGCCTGGGACGCCCCGCAGAAACACGTAGACGTATCCCCCCAGATGGCGGGCCGGGTCATAGCCCGGCAAGCGCCAGCGCAGGTACCGATGCAGGGCCACCAGATACAGATGGGCCTGCAGGGGGTAATGGTTGGCTTCCATCAGCGCCGCCATCGCTGCCGGGGTGTAGTCGGCGGGGCCGCAATGGAGCGGCTGCCCCTGACCATCGCGGACCCCCAGCCAGTTGCTTTTCCAGTCGAGCACCCACCAGCGCTGACCGTGCCTGAAGACCAGATCGATCGAGCCGGTCAGAAAGCCGCGGCTGGCGATCGGCAACTGGGCCAGGCTGGCCCCGTAGGGCCCCTCGAACACCTGGGCCAGATCGGCGGCCCGGACGCGCCCCAGGGGCAGATCGAACGCCATCTCGTGCAGGCGCTCGCCGGGGAGCAGTTGGTCCAGACAGAGCCGCTGCAACGGTCCCCCCAGGGGGGTGTGACGCAGCCGCTCGAGCCCCTGCAGCACCGGTTCCAGCTGATCGGCGGCAATGCCCGAGCGCACCAGTTCGCGGGCCACCAGCACCGTCTGCTGGTCGGCGGGCAGCTGGTAGTCGAGCTGCTCCAGGATGCGGTGCAGGCAATCGCCGGCCTGGGCCCCCCTGGGGAAGGCCGCCAGCGGACCGTCGCGCTCGGCTGTCTCGGGGACGGGGTCCGGCTCCAGCGCCGGCTCGTTGACCAGAGCGTCGGTCTCACGGCCCTCTTCAAGGGCCGCCGGGGCCGCCCCATGGCTGCCGCGGGTCCAGCTGGTGTAGCTGTTGCGCCCCCAGCTGCCATCGAGCGTCCGGCTGGGCAACGGCCCCAGCGCCAGGGTGCGGGCCGCGTCCACAGGGGCGGGGTGCCAGCGCGGCGGCTGGCCCTCGTCGGCGACCGGGGAGCCCAGCACCAGCTCGATCGGCAGCTGGCGGGTCTCGATCTGCTGCTGCAACCCCTGCAGCCAATCGGCATCGCTGCGCTCGCCATAGGGGTCGTGGTCGGGATCCGGCGGCGGTGCATCGGCGAACAACCAGGGGTGCAGGGGGTTGCCCTGCTGCCCTGCCGCCGGGCCCCAGACCAGCACCAGCTGCCGGCAGGCCCGGGTGAGCGCCACGTAGGCCAGCCGTTCCCGTTCGGCCAGTTCGGCCAGCCGCTGCTGCTGCCGGGCCCGCCGGCCCTGGCCCCAATGAGGATTGAGGTGCAGATCGAAATGGGGATCACCGCCCTCGCGGGGATGCCAACGCACCCCCGGGCGCACGGCACCCCGGTCCTGGCCCGGGGCCTGCCACAGATAGGGGCAGATCACGACCGGGTACTCGAGGCCTTTGCTGCGGTGCACAGTCACCACGGCCACGGCGGCATCGACCGCATCGCTGTGGGGCTGGTGCGCCTCGGGCACCATGCGTTCGGGCTCGAGCCGCAGGCGCCGCAACCAGTCGGCAGCGGCCGCAGGGCCCAGTTGATCGGCATGGATGCGCTCTTGCAGCAGGGCCGCGCATTGCTGCAGATCGGCCAGCAGCCGCCCGCCCAGGGCCAGCCGGGCCAGGCCCCGGTCCTCGAGCAGGTCCGCCAGCACCGCCAGCAATCCCAGGCGCGGCAACTGAACGGCCAGCTGGGCCAGCCGTCCCGCCAGGGCGCTCCACTGCTGGGGCGTGGCCTCAGCCAGCTGCTGGGCAGTCCAGCCCAGCAGGGGGGACGCCGCCAACAGACGCAGACGACCGCTGCGGCCCGGATCGGCCAGGGCATCCAGCAGCCGCTGCAGGGCAGCGGCTGCTGCGCTCTCGAACACATCGCCGCGGCTGACCAGGCGACTGGCGACGCCACAGCGCTCGAGCTCGCGGCGCAGGCCCTCGGCCTGGGCGTGGGTGCTCACCAGCAGGCAGAGATCGCCGGCGGCCACACCCTGCTGCAGCAGGCCGACGGTGTGGGCAGCCACCCGGACTGCCACCAGCGGCTCAAGGGTGCTGCGGCTGGGGGGACGGGTGCCGGCCGGGCGGGTGCCGCCCAGCCACAGCAGCTGCAGCGCAGTCGGCAGGGGCCCTGTTCCGTCCTGAGCAGCCCCGGGCGCGACCGGCGGCACCGCCAGGCGCGACCGCCTGAGGCCCGGGGCCATCAGGCGATTGAGGCCGCTCAGCAGGTCGGGGGTTGAGCGGTAATTGACCCCCAGTTGGCTGATGCCACCGGTGGCCCCGGCCTGGTCCCGGGCCCGCTGATAGGTCTCGAGCTCGCCGCCCCTGAAGCGGTAGATCGCCTGCTTGGGATCGCCCACCAGCACCAACCGATGCCGGTCCGGGTCAAAGGCCGCCAGCAGGATCCGCCACTGGATCGGGTCGGTGTCCTGGAACTCGTCCACCAGCACGGCGCCGTAGCGGTTGGCGACGCTCTGCAGCACAGCAGCCCGGCCTGGATCCAGGGGGTCCAGGGCCGCCAGCAGCTGGCCAAAGCCCAGCCGGCCGGCCTGGCGGCGCCGGCGTTGCAGCTCGGCCAAGCCCCAGTGGCAGCCATGCAGCAGCACCAGCTCGGCGGGCCCCTCGCGCAAGCGGGCGATCGCCTCAAGCAGGGGGCGCTGGGGCAGCGAGGGATCGGCGCTGACCTCGCAGCTGCGGGCCACCTTGGCGAACGCACCCGGATGGAAGTAGTCGGCCAGCAGCGGCTGGCTGACCACGGCGCCGTGATCGCCGCCGGGGGGTTGGGCGGCGATCCAGCTGTCGAGATCGCCGCAACGGTCCCGTCGCGGCTTGGCGCTGTACGGGGTGGTCGCCCCGGCGCCCAGGGCCTTCCACTGGGCGGCAGCGGCGCACAGGTCGGACTCCAGGGCCCGGCCCCGATCGCTCCAAAGCTGGACAAAGGCCTGCCAGCGCTCGCCCCACAGCGCCTGCAACTGGAGGGCCAGCGGGGTCTCGGCCCCGAGGCCGTCCGGCAGGGGGTCGAGCTGCAGGGCCGGGTCGCCATCGAGGGCCAGCAGCAGCGGTTCGAGCGCCGCCGGCCCCTTGAGCTGCTGCTGCACGCCGGTCAGCAGGTGCAGGGGCAGGGGCAGCACCTGCTGCTGCCAGTGGTCGTGGGCGACCTGGCGCACCAGGGCAGCCGGATCAGCATCCAGCTGCAGCTCAGGGGGCTGGCCCGCCTCGAGGGCCTGGCGCTGCAGGGTGCGCCGGCAGAACCCGTGCAGGGTGGTGATGTCGGCGGTGTCGAGCTCCTCGAGGGCCAGCAGCAGCGGCGCCCGCAGGTGGTCCGCCCGGGGCCTGGCGCGCTCCAGCCAGGCCGCCAGGGTGGGGTCAGGGGAGGGCCGGGCCGCGTCTTCGAGGCAGGCCAAGGCCTGCTGCAACCGCCGGCCGATGCGGTCGCGCAGCTCGGCGGCGGCGGCCTCGGTGAAGGTGACCACCAGCAGCTGGCGCAGGCTCAGCTCGGTTTCACTGAGCAGCCGCAGCACCAACTGGGCCAGGGCAAAGGTCTTGCCGGTGCCGGCACTGGCCTCGAGCAGCCGCAGCCCCGGCGTCAAGGCAAAGCTGTTGGCCTCAAATGGCTCCATCAGCGCACCTGCTCCAGCAGGGGTGCGAGCAATGCGGCCGCCAGCTCGGTGCGCTCGCGGCCGGCCTCGGCAGCGAGCAGCTCGCTGCCGTTGAGGTCAGCACCAAAGCAGAGGGCCTGTTCCGGTTCGGCCCGCTCACCCGGCTGCTGGGGGCTGCCCTCCCAGGTGGTGATCGCCTTGGCCTCGCCAGCTGTGACCAGGGCCCAGCCCGTTTCGGGCGGCACCGGCCAGCAGCGGCCATGCCACTGCTGCTGCAACCCACCCAGCCGCTCGAGCTCGGCCTGGGCAGCCGCCTCGGCCGGGGGGGCCAGGGCCAGCTGCACGCCAAACCCCTTGGCGCCGCGGGCCAGCAGCACCGCACCCTGGGGCTGTTGGCCCGCAGCCGCGGCCAGCAGCAGCTGCAGCCACAGCGCCAGGCGGTGGCGGCTGCGGTCGCGGGCATGGTGCACCAGCACCACCGTCTGACCGCGCCAGTGCAGCCGCTGCTGCCATGGACCCCAGTTGGCCTGGCACCACTGGGGTACCCCAAGGCTTTCGAGCTGCTGCTGCACGGTGCACCAGCGCTGGGCCAGGGTGGCGGCTTCGAGGACGCCGCCCCCCAGGGGGGGCAGCAGGGCCCGGCCCCGCCAGCGCCGCAACCAACCGTCGGGTTCGGCCAGCTCGAACGCCGCAGCAGGGTCAGAGTCGTCAGGATCCAGGAGCTCGTCGAGCGCCGGGCGCAGCAGGGCGGCCCGCTGCTGTTCGGCCAGCGCCAGCGCATCGAGATCGTCGATCAGCTCGGCCCATTCGCGCGGGGCCAGCCCCAGCCCCCGCAGCCACTGCCGCTGGGGGGCGACCAGCCAGTCCCGCAGGCGCTCGTAGGGTTCGGCCTCAACCGGAGCCGACTGCAGCGCCGCCACCGGTTCGATCCGGGGCCCGGCCAACGGGAGTAGGGGCGGCACCGCCGCCGGATTGTCCAGCAGCCGGCGCGCCCGCAGCAGCCGGCGGTCGCAGCTGGAGGGAGGCCGCTCGCTTGCCGGCTCAAAGTTGCTGCGGTCGAGGGAGCTGGCCGCGTGCTGAACCACCAGACCAGTGCCGCCGCAGGGCAGCTGGGACTGCAACCACTCGAGCCATTGGCGCACCGGGGTGGCCGGCGGCAGCGGCTCACCGGTGCGCTCATCACGGCTGCTCCAGCAGATCAGCAGGTGGTCGCGGGCCGAGAGCAGGGCCTCGAGCAGCACATAGCGGTCCTGATCGGCGGGGTTGGGGTCCCCCAGGCGGCGCTGCTGTTCGAGCAGGTGAAAGCCGGGCCGCTGACGCTGCCGCGGAAACACGCCCGCATCCAGACCCAGCAGCACGATCACCCGGTGCGGGATCGCCCGCATCGGTTCAAGGGCGCTGACGGTCAGCGCACCACTGCGGTGGCCGAAGCGGCCCGAATCGGCGCTCAGGCGCTCGTCGAGCACGGCCGCCACCACCGCGGCTGTGAGCTCGAGCTCACAGCCGGCCGCCACCTGCTGCCAGTCATCGATGGCGGCCAGCAGCTGGGGCAGCTCCCAGGCCTGGTCGCTGACGGCTGAGCCCCCCTCACCGAACAGATCCCGCAGCATGGCGCCCAGCAGCTCGGCCCAGGCCGCACTGGTGCGGGGCCGGCGCAGCTGGCCGAGCCAATGGCGCAACCGCCCCAACAGGTGAAGCCAGCGGCCCAGCAGCTCGAGCTCCAGGCCAAGGGGCTGGGGGGCGGTGTCACCCGGGGCCAGCCCGGGCTGGGCGGGCAGCACCAATCCCAGCAGCAGACGGTCGCAGGCCCAGGCCAGGCTGCCGCTGGCGCACCCACCCCGCTCGCGGGCGTCGAGACCCCAGCGAAATCCGAGTTGCTGCAACTGCTGGTTGAGGGCCTGGATCTGGTCGCGCTCAAGTCCAAAAGCCTGCCCCAGGCAGGGACGCTCGAGCAGCTGCTCAAGGGCCGAAGCCGTGAACCGCTCTCCGGCCAGCTGCAAAAGCTGCAGCAGGGTGCGGCTCAGGTCGGCTTCGCTCTGTTGGCTGCGGTCGGTGAGCCGCCAGGGCAAGGGCACACCGGTGGCGTCCTGGTCAGCAAAAACCGAGGCCAGCAGCGGCGCCAGGGCATCGACCTCGGGCGTCATCACCAGCACGTCACGGGGCTCGAGCGTGGGATCGGCCGCCAGCAGCTGCAGCACCCGGTCGCGCACGATCTGCACCTGGCGCAGCCGACCCGGGCAAGGGTGAAATTCGAGCGAGGCATCGCCGCGGCCCCGTTCCAACACCAGGGATTGATCGGGGTCGGCCAGCTGCTGTTGCAGCTGGGCCAGCAGGGGCGCCGGCCCCTCACCCCGGTGAACCGCTGCGGCGGCAAAGAACAGATCGTGTTCGCGGCTGACACCCAGCTGGCTCTCGCCAGTGCCCTCGAGCAGCTGCTGAAACTCGGCCCCCAGACGACCGAAACGGGCATCCAGTCCGGGGGCCGCCAACAACCAGTCGCCGGCCAGCGGCTGCTGCAGGGCCACGGCGTCACTGAGCTGGCGCCGCCGGTCGGTGCAGCGCTGCCACAGGTCGCGGCAGGGGGTCAGCAGATAGAGATCCACCGGCAGATGGGCACTGAGGGCCTGCAGCAGCTGCACCTGCACCGGCGCCATGGCGCTCAGACCAAACAGGCGCAGCCGCTGGGGCAACACGCCAGCCGGCAGCTGCCCCCGGCGCAGGCGGGCGATGGCCCGTTGCACCCGCAGGCCAAAGGGCTCCACCCCGAGCCGCTGACGCAACAGGGTCAGCAGCAGGGGCTGCCAGCCTTGCTGGTGGTCCTGGTCTTGATCCTGTCCTTGGCCTTGGCCTTGGTCTTGGCCCTGCCACCACAGGGCGAGCTGATCAGGCCTGTACAGGGCGTAATCATCCAGGGCATCGGCGATGGCACGACCCAGTTGCCAGCGGGCCAGATCCAGCTGGCCGGGCGCTTCGCCCCGATGCTGCAACCAGTGGCGCAGGGGGGCCGCCTGGGGCTGCTCCACCAGTTGAGGCAGCAGCTCCAGCACCGGCCAGACCAACGCACTGGCGCGCCAGGGGTCTGCGGCATCGGATGGCTCGTCCAGCAGGGCCGCCACCAACCGCCGCAGCTGGGCCCCCGGAAATGGAAAGCGAATGTTGGCGGCAATGCCGCCCAGCCCGACGGCCAGCTGCTCGCCCAACCAACGACTGGTGGGCCAGGTGTTGACCACCACCTCGATCTGTTCGAACGGGTCCGGGGGCTCCAGCCGCAACTGGGTGGCCAGCAGCTCGGCCAGCAGCTCGGCCCGGTTGCCCCGATAGACGGTTAACAAGGAAGGGCGACCGGCAACACGGTGCTCAGCCAGCCGAGCTGGTGGACGCCGAACGGGGCCGGTCGATGTTGGCCGTCCAGGGGCGCAGCCCGGGCACCTGACGCACCGCAGCTGTCTCGGGGCAGTAGGCGCTCAGCTCACCGCCATAACAGGCACCGGTGTCGACCATGACGATGTGATGCAGGCGACGCACGGCCGAACCAGGCGTGTGACCGATGACCGCCGTACCGAAGCGACCGTCATAGGCCTGCCAGAACGGCAGACGAATGCTCAGATGGGGCTGCCAGCTGAGGGGGTCAAAGCCCGCATGGGTGGCAACCCAGCCGTCACCCCAGTAGGCCAACGGCAGGCTTTCGAGCCGTTCCAGCCAGCTGCGGCAGAGGCGTTCACCCAGCTGCCGGTAGGTGTCACAACCAGCCAGACCGCTCTGACCGCGCCAATGGCCTCGGCGCAGAGCCTGAATCAGATCGGCCTCGTGGTTGCCCTGCAACCAGACACAACGGCCGCTGCTGACCAGATCCCAGGCCAGGTCCATCGTCTCGGCGATACGGGGACCGCGGTTGATGACATCGCCGCAGAGGACCAATCTGTCGCCACGGGGCAGCCTGTCGACAAGCTCTGACAGGGATTGGGCGCAACCATGCACATCTCCGATGACCCAGTGGCGCTGGGTTGGACTGACGGGCGTCATCAGAGAGATGCGTTATCTGAAGTTTGCCTGCGGCCCCCCCGACCTGTCATCCCCCTGAAGCAGTGTGTGGAGGACAACACAACGCTGGTGTCCAGGGTTACGGTCGATGGCCTGACAAAGGTCCGATGGGGCCAGCCTGATGAGCCCGGCAGAGCCCACTTCAGATCCACGCCAGCTACCTGTCGGCCAGCGGGTGAGCCTGCTGGTGAAGGCCCTGGACGGCGCCCAGCGCACCAATGAGGCCCTGGCCCGCTGCAGTGATGGCGAGGCGATGCTCGATGTTCTGCTTGATGCCTCGTCCAAGCTCGGCCTGGGTCTGAGCCGGCGGGACCTGGCCGACACGCCGCCGATCCGCGATTGGATCTGGTGGAAGAACAAGCAGGCCCTGCTCACCATCGGCGACGACAAGCCCCGCTACCAGCAGGACGGTGGCCAGGGCCAAGACTCAGCACGGGCTGACGCGGGCCCGAACACGCCGCGCAAACGATTCCTCGGCCTGTTCTGAAGCTCACGACGACGCGAACCGTCTCCCGTTCGCCCCGCACCCGGCAAAGCGGGGGGAGGGGCTGGGGTCCGACGCGGTGTCTAGACATTGTCGATACACCATCCGCAGGAGTCAGAGGCCCCCTAGCGGTGACTCGCTCTACCGGTCACTCGCTCTAGCGGTCACTCGCTCTAGCGGTCACTCGCTCTAGCGGTCACTTGCCCTGCCGCTCAGTCGGCCTCCTGCAGCTCAGTGCACCTCGGCGCTGGCCAGGGGGTCGGAAATGGCGGAACTGGGGGCCTCGAAACGGCCCTGCACCACGAACTCGAGGCGCAGCTTGAGAAAGGTGATGAATTTTTCGTCAGTCGACACCACCGCAGCGGCGGGCCTGGGCACAGAGGCCACCTGGGTCGCCAGTTCGGGGGCAGCGAGAAAGGCCGGACGCTTCACCAACCAGAAGTCGATCGTCTTGCCCTGCTCGCCGTAGTTGCGCACCCGCTCGCGCAGCACCTCATCGAGGGGCTCTTCCTCGATCAGAAAGGCCTCGCTGGCCGCAACAAAGTAATAGGTGCTCATGGCTGGCTGCTGCCGAACAGGGGTTCCCGGCGGGGATTCTGGACCAGAGCCTTCATCTCGCTGACCGCCTGCTGCAACCCCACAGCCAGGGCCCTGGCCACGATCGTGTGGCCGATGTTGAGCTCTTCCATCCCCTCGATCGCCGCCACCGGCTCGACGTTCTGATAGGTGAGGCCGTGGCCGGCGTTGACCCGCAGGCCCAGGCTGCGAGCCACAAAAGCCCCCTCACACAGGCGCGCCAGCTGGCGGGGCTGGTCGCTCCAGCCGGCTTCGGCATAACCGCCGGTGTGCAGCTCCACCCAACGGGCACCGCTGGCGGCACAGGCTTCCAGCTGGGCCGGATCGGCGTCGACAAACAGGCTGACGCCGATTCCCCCGTCCTGCAGGCGACCCACCAGCCCCTGCATCGACTGCAGCTGGGCGGCCACATTCAGTCCACCCTCGGTGGTGACCTCCTGCCGGCGCTCGGGCACCAAGGTGACCATGTCGGGCCTGATGGCCAGGGCGATGGCCTCCATCTCGGCCGTAGCCGCCATCTCCAGATTGAGGCGGCTGCGCACCGTCTGGCGCAGCAGCTCGACGTCGCGGTCCTGGATGTGGCGGCGGTCTTCACGCAGGTGAACGGTGATGCCGTCGGCGCCCCCCAGCTCGGCCAGTAGGGCATAGGTGACCGGGTCCGGCTCCACCGTGCGGCGCGCCTGGCGCACGGTGGCGATGTGATCGATGTTGACGCCCAGGCTGGCCATGCGATTGCCCCCGTTGTGGCGATCCTATGGATGGCCCCAGCGATGGCCACCCCAGCGACCGCCACCCTTAGGTTCGAGTTTTGGTCGATGCAAGCCATGGCCTTGCTGCCGCGGGAGCAGCAGCTCTGCAACGGCATCAGCCCCTGGCTGTCGCCGCTGGCCATGGTGCTCACCCAGGATCTGGTGCTGCCGGCCTTCTTTTCCGGGCTGACTGTGCTGGATGGGGACAACCTGCCCGGCAGCGGGCCTGTCCTGCTGGCCCCCACCCACCGCTCGCGCTGGGATGCCCTGCTGCTGCCCCATGCCGCAGGCCGACGGGTTAGCGGCCGCGACTGCCGCTTCATGGTCACCCTCGACGAAATGCAGGGGCTGCAGGGATGGGTCCTGCGGCGTCTGGGGTGCTTTGCGGTCAACCAAAGCCAGCCGTCCCTCTCCACCCTGCGCTATGCCGTTGATCTGCTCAAGGCAGGTCAGCAGCTGGTGGTCTTTCCTGAGGGGCGGATCAAGCGCGACGAGCAGACCCCGATCGCCCCGCAGCAGGGCCTGGCCCGCCTGGCCAGCCTGGCCAGCAGCCAGGGGGTGCAGGTGCCGGTCGTGCCGGTGGGCCTGGCCTATGGCCACCGGCCGGCCCGCTGGCGGGACCGGGCCGCGGTCTGCTTTGGCCCCGCCCTGCGGGTGAACGGACAGGGCCGCGATGGCGCCCAGGCCTTCAACCGCGATCTGGCCGCAGCGATGGAACGGGCCGAGCGACGTGCCTGCAGTTCGATCGGGGCCCGTCCAGCGCTGGCCGGAGTACCCGCCGGCGCCACTTAAACTCTGGCGATTCTTGAACCGGTTCCGGTGCCCCGCTTTCTTGGACTTCGTGCCACGGCCCTGGCCGGTCTGCTGAGCCTCGCCCCTGGCGCCGCGCTGCTGCTGCAGGCCCCAGACGCCCTGGCCCAGGCCGAGCCCACCAAAGCGCTCGAGGGTGCCGGCAGCCCGTTCAGCCTCAGCGCGATCAACACCCTGCTGCTGCGCGGGGATGCGGCGGCAGCCAGCGGCAACCTCAACGAAGCCCGCCGCATTTACGACCAGGCCCGCGACGCCACCCGCCGGCTGCTGGGCTTCTACAGGGATCTGAGCGGCTCCTTCAGGGGCCTGGATGCCCGCATTCCCCGCGAAATGGACAACAAGGGCCGCGAAGCCCTCGAGACCATGGCCAAGGCCAACCTGCGTCTTGCAGCCGTGTTCCGCCGCCAGAACCAGCCCGAGGTGGCCGTGCCGCTGCTGGTCGAAGTGGTCAAGGTGATGACCCCCGCCAGCGAAGACGGCCGCAAGGCCTACCAGCAGCTGGTCGAGCTCGGATTTGCCGCCACGCCCTACGCGGCACCGACCAGCGGCAGCTGATCAGCTTTTAGATTCAGCCCCGAACGTCAGAGCCGCATGGTTCAGCCCGACCAGGTCCGGCAGGCAATTCAGAACGCCCTGCCCGATGCCACCGTCGATGTCGAGGACCTCACCGGCGGTGGTGATCACCTGCAGGTGAAGGTTGTCTCCACTGCCTTTGCAGGCCGCAGCAGGGTTCAGCAGCACCAGATGGTCTATCGCGCCCTCAAGCTGGAACTGGCCAGCGAAGCGATCCACGCCCTGGCCCTGCAGACCACCACCCCGGCCTGACCCCCCTACCCACCAGTCGTCGACCATGGATTCCCAGATTCAGCAACGCATCGAAGGACTGATTGCCAGCAGCCCGGTGTTCGTGTTCATGAAGGGCACCAAGCTGATGCCGCAATGCGGTTTTTCGAACAATGTCGTGCAGATCCTGCATGCCGTTGGGGTGCCGTTCGAGACATTCGATGTGCTGTCGGACATGGAAGTCCGCCAGGGCATCAAGGATTTTTCCGATTGGCCGACGATCCCTCAGGTCTACGTCAAGGGTGAGTTCCTGGGGGGCAGCGACATCCTGATCGAGATGTACAACTCGGGTGAGCTGCGCGAAAAGCTGGAGATCGCCCTGGCCTCCTGAGCCACGGCGACCCTGATCAGGTCAGTACCTCCCGGTCTCGAACCCGGTTTCGTAAAGACTGCGGGGATCGCCATCGGGCCCCACAAAGCTGGAAGGATCAAGAATCCAACGGTCGATCAGCTCCTCAAGACGCCGCTGGGACAACGGATCCAGAACGGCCGTGCGCCGCAGGGCATGCAGGTAGCCGTCGGCGTACAGACGCAGCTCAGCCGGGCTGTGGTAGCGCTGAGCCAGGTCCTGACAGGCGTCACAGAGCGACTGGAAATGTCTGATCGCGTCGGGATGCTGCAGTGCGGTCATGCCGGGGCTGAACCCTGACCCCATTGTGGTCGATCGGTGCCCCTGTGGGGAGACGCGGTGCCACGTGCCAGATCGAAAGGCATCGCCTGATACCGGAATCGTCTGGAATTGCCCGTTAGCGTGGACCAATCGACAGGACCCTGCGGTTCATCCCACCCATGGATCAGCCGCTTGCCAGCGCACCCGGCCTCAACCAACCCAAACGGGTGCTAGTGGTCGATCCCCACGCCACCCTGCGCACCGTGCTGGCCCAGCGCCTGCGGCAGGACGGTCTCCTGGCTGCCGCTGTTGGCAGTGCCCGCGAGGCTCTCGAGGTCTGCCAAGACCAGTCACCCGACCTACTGGTCGCTGCTGAACTGCTCGAAGAAACCTCGGCCCTGCGCCTGGCCGCCCAGCTGCGCACCCCGGTGATGGTGTTAACCGCCCGCTCGGGCACCGAACCGGTGGTCACCCTGCTGGATGCCGGTGCCGACGACGTGCTGCGCAAGCCTTTTGGCCTCGAAGAGCTGGCGGCCCGCTGCCGCACCCTGCTGCGCCGCAGCCGCACGGGTCTGCAGGAACGGGTCTGCGTGGGCCCGCTGGTGGTGCACGTGCTGCTGCGTCAGGTGACCCTGCGCGAGCAACCGGTCGAGCTGAGTCCGCGCGAATTTGCCCTGCTGTGCGCCCTGCTGATGCCGCCAGGGGTGGTGCGCAGTCGCCAGGAACTGCTGCGCATGGCATGGCCCCCGTTTAGCGGTGGCCCCCGATCGGTCGACACCCAGGTGCTCACCCTGCGCCGCAAGCTTGAGCAGGCCGGCCTGGGCGAGGGGGGCGGCATCGAGACGATGCGTCAGCAGGGCTACCGCTTCAGCCTGGAGACCCTGCCGACCGAAGCAGGCCAAGACGCTGATGCCAGCCAGGGCAGCAACACCTCACTGGCCGTGCCCCTGTCCTGATGGATCCTGGCCTGCTTGGCGTGCTGGTGGCCCAGACCATCGCGTCTGGAGGCAACGGTCAATTTCTGCTCAACGGGGTACCGCTGCAACAGGTCACAGCCCAGCTGGTGACCTTTGTCGGGGATTGTCCGGGCGATGGCCAGGATCTGATCAACGGCACCTCCTTTCTGACCCCGGTGGCACCGGCGCCCTACCAGCGCATCGTGATCACCAACACCGGGACGGGGGGGTACACCGACCGTGAATACGACGAACGCAGACCCAGCGCCGAACCGTTCAGCATGGGCCTGGCCAACGGACATCACGGCAGTTTTCTGAGCCTGAGCGAGGGGCCCAACGCGTTCACCTACGTGGTACGCAACCGGATCAGCAACACCGAGCTGGGCCAGGGCACCGCCGCACTGATGGTCACGGTCAACCGCAGCATCCGCAACCGCAGCTTCAGCCAGATCAAGGAGGAGCGTTACTGCCTGGGTGATCGCAGCAGCCGCTACGGCAAGCTCGACCAGTGCAGCGATGGTCTGATTACCGTCGAGCGCATCGGCGTGTGCCCGAATGGCGCCAGCCGCACCCTGTCGCTTGAAACGGTGCGGCTGCGGCGCTCCTGAACGGGGCTCAACCCTGCCGCGGCAACACCACCAGAGCCACCAGCTCACCCACCAACAGCAGGCCACTGAGCAGGGCCAACAGCTGATAGGTCCAGGCAGGGGTCAACCGGTCCACGGCCCCGGTGTCGACACCGGTGGCCGAGCCGAAACGCACCAGGAAATCGTCGAAACGCACGATCCGCTGCGGCAACAGGAAGGCTCCACCGGCACCCTGCTGGCGCACGTAGAACACCCGACCGCCCTGGCTGGTGGCCACCGGGGTCAAACCGCCGACCTGGTCGAGGCGCAGGCTCCAGCCGCGCCGCAGCAACCAGCTGCACCAACGGGGATAACCGACGCTGATCACTTCAGCATCCAACCGCACAATCTCACTGGTGAGTGCCACGACCAACACCAGCCCCAGGACCAGGGCGATCACCAGGATCAGGGTCAGACCAGGGGGCGCCAGCAGCGGCAGCGGCAGCACCAGGGCCAGGTACAGGGTGATGAGGGTCAGACGGATCAGTGGCGCCATCCCGTAGGTGGCGGCCGCAGCGGCGGTCGGGTTCAACGGTCGTCCGGCGAACCGGGCAGGGGCTCGACCAGGCTGGGGGGGGTGTAGCGACCGCTGAACACCTCCTGCTCCCGACCCTTCCAGAACTCTCCCAGACGCATCAGGTCTGCATGCGCCTCGGCCAGACGGGCCACGTACTCGCACGGATCCATGGTGTCCTTGGCCTCCTTGAGCTTGGTCAGCCGCAGCATCTGCAACATCCACGGCTTGCTCAGCTCGCCCCGCTGCTCGAGATAGCGGGCCAGCTCGGCGGCGCTGGGGGTGGAGGGACCCGGGGCTGAACCCATGGTGATCAAGCGTTCAAAGACCAGCCTATGGAGAGCTGTCCTCCCGCCGTGAAACCCCGGTACGATCCGGTCAGAGACAGGGTTCCATGGCGCAGCTTCAAGATCGGCAGCAGCTGGTGACGATCTGGAACCGCATCGCAGGTCAGGACGACACCAGCATCCACAACCTGGCCGCCCGCCTGGCCGCCACCTGCAGCGCCGAAGGGGTGAACGTCTGCGAGGCCGAAGCCAAGACCCTGATCCACAGCCTGCAGCTGCGGGCGATGCCCTCGAGCGGCCAGGGCCGGTTGCTGCTGACTGCCCTGGCGGGCGATCAGACCCTGCGCTGCGCCGAGGCCTATGGCCTGCTGGCCCAGGCCTGCCCTGAAGGGGTCAACGTCGCAGTGCTGCAGAAACTGCTGCAGATCTTTGAGCTGGAGCCCAGCCAAGCCAACGAGATCGCGGTCGCGATCGACCGCGACGGCGGCGGACTGATCACCCGCGACGACTTTCTGGCCTATCTGCCGGAGCACTTCTGCCGGCATCCGCGCAGCTACCACGCCTCCCACACCGGCTACCGCAGGGGCAGGGCAGCAGCCCCCGGCAAGCCTGAGACCAGCAGAGCGGCAACACCGCCAGCGGTCGCCAAGGCATCCGGCAACGCCAACCCCAGCCTGCAGGCTGGGGGCACATCTCCCCTGCAGCTCCAGATCGGTCTGTTCCGGCTGTTGCAGGGTGCGGCCTACCGCAGTTTCAGGGCCAGCTACTCGGCCAACTCAGAAACGCACTTGCGGGCCTACGACCTGCCCTACACGATCGAGAACTTCGGCCGCTTTGTCGAGGCCGCCGTCGACCTGTACAGCGCCCTGGGGGTGGTCGATGCCGATGCCCGCCAGCCGCTCGAAGACCTGCGCAGCTCGGTGCAGACCGCCCTGTCCGATCTGCACCAGCGCATGGAGTCGTGGCCGACCCTCGAGCTCAGCGACGCCATGCGCGAAGCCGAAGGCCAGATCGAGTCCGAACTGGAGGTCCTCGACCACGCCCATCAGCTGTTTGCGGCCCTGATCGAGGTGCTGCTAGTGGCAGGGCTGCAGGGCCATGACCCCCTGCAACTGAGCACCGAAGACCTGCATCACCACGAGCTGAACCGGCTGCGCCACCTCGAAGACCACCGCGAGCTGAGCGACCACCGCCACAGGGTTGCGGACGAGGGCGCCAACCAGAGGCCCTTTCTGGAGACCTGGCAACGGGTAATCGTCGACGAGAGCGACACCCGCTACGCCGGCGCGATCATGCCGACCCGCTACTGGTATGAGGACTTCATGCCGAAACTGCTGCGGGCCTGCTCGGTGCGCAGCGTTGACGACATCGCCGCCCTCGACACAGAAACCGAAGCCGAGCTGGACGCCTGGTTCATCGCCGCCCGCGATGCCGGCGAGTTCGACCGCTATGCCCCTGCGATGCGCCAGCACTTTCTGGAATGCCCGCACTGGGTCAAGCAGGAACTGCGCCTGGCCTGGCGCCTGACCCGCCATTACCTCAATGGTGTGCAGAAGCGCCGCGAACGGGAAGAGTTTGGCCGGGGAGACGGCTACATCACCGAGTATGTGGCCTTTTTGGATGTCTATCTGGGTCGCAGCGACATTGCCGACTCAGAGATGCGGCTCAGCTTCCCCTATTACCTGGGGCCAGCCACCTGGCGGTTGCTGCACACCAGCGCCGAGCTCATTGCCGAGCGTCCCGAGGCTGAACAGGGACATCTGGTGGAGCTGTTCAAGCGCTTCTTCGCCGCGATGGCGACGATGTACCCCTGCCCGTATTGCCGCTTCCACCTCAACCGCTATGTGGTGCGCAACAAGGAAGTGCACCTCTACCCGATCGAGTACCTGCTGCTGGGTCCCCAGGACAGCGGGCAACCTCAGATCGAGGTGACGGTCGACCAGAAGCTGAGCGTCATCCACGACGGGGCCAGCCTGCGGCTGTTCGTGTGGAAGCTGCACAACACCGTCTCGGCCTCGATCGCCCGCAGCGAACCCTGGTTCCACCGCGACGACCACGCCCATTACACGACCCGCTACTGGCCCAGCCTCGATTCCGAGCTGGCCCGGGCCCAGGCCCTGGCACAGCAGGCGATCGAGACCGAGCGCATCAGCCGCATCTATGGGGTGCTCAAGCATGCGGCTCACCTGGGCGTGTTACGGGACGAGCTGCAGATGGCCCTGCACCGGCCCGGCTCAGACGAGCTGCGTCTGGTCTGGGAGCGGGCCGAGGCGATCGTCGCCGCCGCCGAGCAGGCGGTGCTGAGCTCGCGCTTTCTGCAGCAGAGCTACCACTACAACCCGGCGCTGGAGCTCGAAGACCCTCACTTCACCCCCGAAGAGGAAGCCCTGGCCCGCAGCGGTTTCTTTGTCGAAACCTGAGCCAGGCGGCCGACTCAGGCCGGCAGCGCCCAGGGGTTCAGGCCCAGGTCGGCACCGATGCGGTGGGCGCAGGCAAAACCACTGAAGGCCACGGCGTTAAGCCCTTGGCCCGGAAAGCAGCTGTCACCGACGCAGTACAGGCCGCGCAACCCCGTGCGGTTGAACGGCATCGGCAGCAGCCCCGGCAGGCGCAAGGCCGGAATCGGCCCATAGCTTCCGCCCATGCGCCCCAGAAAGCGACGGTGGCTGCGGGGGGTGCCCACCTCCTGGTGGTGAATGGCCCCGCCCAGCCCCGGCAGGATCGCCTCGAGCCGGGAGATCAGCCGTGCCGCATCAGCCTCCTTTTTGGCTTTGTAGGCAGCCGGCCCCAGGCCCTGCCACTGCTCTATGGCACTGGGGGTAAAGGTGTGCACGATGTGGCGCCCCCCCGGCGCCAGCGACGGGTCGAGCAGGGTCGGCATCGACACGAAAATGACGCCTTGCTCGGCCTCCATGGCCGCCCAGTCTTCGAGCAGCAGGTGGTGGCAGTGGAAGCCCTCGGGCACCACAGCTGCATCGATGCCCAGGTGCAGTGACAAAAACGACGGCGACGGCTTGTAGCGGCGCCGCCAGGTGGTCTCGGCTTTGGGAGTCTGCGCCAGGTCAACCAGGGGCTTTTCCATGGCCCCTTCGCTGCCCGGCTGCCCCCCAAAGGTGTCCCAACGGGTGGCGTTGCTCACCACAAGGCCCGCCCTGATCTGCTCGCCGCTGGCCAGCTGCACCCCCACGGCGCGGGCCGCTGCGCCTTCGCCTTCAAGCAACACCTTGGTGACGCGGCTGCGGTAGCGAATGGCGCCGCCGTGGCGCTCCAGACCCGCCACCAGCTTGCGTGCGATGACGCCAACGCCCCCCTTGGGGTAGTTGATGCCGCCGGCATGGCGATCGGAGAACACCATCCCCGCATTGATCATCGGCGTCAGGTCGGCCGGCATCACCGACCAGCAGAAGCACTCCATGTCGATGAAGCGCAGCAGTTGCTCGTCTTTGATGTGGGCGCGGGCCACATCACCCACGTTGACCGGCAGCCAGCGGGCCAGGCCCAGACAGGCCAACGGCGCCCTGAAGAACACCTTGGCCAGGTAGGCGGGGTCCTCGAGCGAAAGCAGGGGCATCGCGTCGAGGCAGTTGAACACCTGCCAGCAGGTGTCATAAAAAGCGCGAATCCCCTTGGCCTCGTGGGGAAACAGGGCGCTCAGCCGCGCCACGAAGCTGTCGTAGTCGCGATCGACCGCCACCTCAAGGCCACCGGGCAGGTGGTATTCGAGCTGGGCCGGGTCGGGCACGGTCTCACAGTGCTCGCCCACATCGGCAAGGGCCCGGGTCAGAAGGTTGGTGTGACCCCGCTCGCCGAAGCCAAAGATCATCGAGGCGCCCACATCAAAGGTGTAACCAGCGCGCTCAAAACTGCCGCCCGAGCCCCCCGGGATCAGATACCGCTCGAGCACCAGGGTGCGGGCCCCCTTGACCGCCAGCTGGCTGGCGGTCACCAGACCGCCGATGCCGCTACCGATCACGATGACATCCCAGTCAGCAGAAGGGCTGGCGCTCACCGTTGGGCCTTGCAAGATGAGCCGACCCTAGGTGCCAGCCAACCTCACTCGTACAGACCCGAGCCCACCACCAGCGTCTCGCCCTGGGGAGTCTTGACCTCGCGCACATAGGTGAGCTTGGTCACCGCCTTGCCGGGATCACTGGGTCGGGGCCACTGGTAGCGCACCCACCCCGAGCCGTCTCTGGTGGCCAGGCGGATGTAGTCGCGCACAAAAAACTGGCCGGCGCTGTCCCGGTTGGCCGAAAGGTTCTTGCCTTCGAGCGCTGGGAACGCCGGGTTCACCAGCTCAATGCCGGCGGTGTCATTCACAAAGACGTAGGTGTCGTGAAAGATGAAACGACCATTGGCATCGCGCAGCTGGCCAAAGGCCTTGCGCCCTTCTTGGGCGATCAGCGCTGCGGCAGCCTCCACCTCATCGACGGCAAAGGCCTTCTCCATGCGCGAGTCATAGGCCCCACTGCCCACCACGTACACCTGGTTATTGGGCGCCACAAAGCGCTCCACATAGGTCGACTTCCACTGGGGGCTCTGCTGTCCAGGACGGGCAATGCGGTAATGGACCCAACCACAGCCCCGTCGCGTGTTGGCCGCCGCCAGAAAACGCAAGCCCGTGCGCCGGCCTTCAGGGGTCTGCAGCGCGTTCTGCTCGGGGGTCATGTTGCTCGCCTCCAACCCCGGGTTTGGCGGGTACACCAAAATCTGGCCGGCCGGATTAAGCACAAACACGTAGCGATCGCCCTGGAACCAGCGACTGCCCTTGACCCGAAACTCAGCCAACGCGGCGGCGCCCTTCTGGCGAATCTCGGCCCCGGCCGCGTCGACCAGCTGGACCGCGGCACGGTTATCGCTCTGGTCATAGACCGTGGGCCCGCAGAGCTGATCGCTCAGGGGCAGCGGCGGCGGGGTGCTCGGAGCAGCGGCCTGCAAAGCCGCAACGGGGGCAACGGCCAGGCTCAGGGCCGCCATGGAGACAACGAAGGACGGGCGCAGAGGCAAGAAACGCACAGACAAAACCGATCGTGTGGGGAGGTTAAAGGCCCTGAACCGTTGCCGCACGCCCGCTCAGGCGCAGAACGGCGCCAGCGCGGCCAGGGCACGATCGCGGTAGGCGCCGTAGCGGCGGCGCTTGTCGCGAATGCGCTCGGCCAGCTCGGGCAGCAGACCAAAGTTCGGGGGCATGGGCTGGAACTGGCCCCGTTTGCCGCCGCCGCCGCTGGGGGCCTCGGCCACAAAGTGGGTCAGCGCGCCGATCATCGTGGTGGGCGGCAACTGCAAGGGCTCCTGGCCCAGGGCCAGCCGCGCCGCATTGGTCCCCGCCAGCCAACCCCCGGCCACAGCCGCCGCATAGCCCTCGGTGCCGGTCAGCTGGCCGGCCGCCAGCAGGGTGGGCCGGGTCCTGAACTGCAGCGTGGGTTCCAGCAGTTGGGGCGACTCGAGAAAGGTATTGCGGTGCATCACGCCAAAGCGCACGAATGCGGCGTTCTCAAGCCCGGGGATCAGCCGCAGCACCCGTTGCTGCTCGCCCCATTTGAGGTTGGTCTGGAACCCCACCAGGTTCCAGAGGCGGCCGTCCTTGTCTTCTTGGCGCAGCTGCACCACCGCATAGGCCCGGTTGGCGCGGCGCACGTCGGCATCGTTGACATCGCCCCAGCGCGGATCCCACAGGCCGATCGGCTTAAGGGGGCCGTAACGCATGGTGTCTTCACCGCGGCGAGCCAGCTCTTCGATCGGCAGGCAGCCCTCAAAGAAGCTGGCGCTCTCCTTGTCGAAATCCTTGAGCTCGGCTTGCTCGGCCGCCAGCAATGCCTCGCGAAAGGCGAGGAACTGCCCCTTGTCCATGGGGCAGTTGATGTAATCGGCGTCGCCCTTGTCGTAGCGGGACGCCCGAAAGGCCACCGACAGGTCGATGCTCTCGCCCTCGACGATCGGGCTGGCGGCGTCAAAGAAATGGCAGTCGTCACGGCCGGTGAAGGCGCGCAGCTGTTCGGCCAGGGGCTCGCTGGTCAGGGGTCCGGTGGCCAGCACCGCAATCGCGCCGGGGTCAGGCAGCTCGGTGTGCTCGCGCCGCTCCACGGTCACCAGCGGATGCTGCTCTAGGGCGGCGGTCAGGGCCGCGCTGTAACGACCCCGATCCACGGCCAGGGCCCCGCCGGCAGGCACCGCATGGTGGTCGGCGGTACTGATCACCAACGAACCCAGGCGCCTGAGCTCCTCCTGGAGCAAACCAGCGGCCCGGTCACTGCTCAGGGCGCCAAAACTGTTGCTGCAGACCAGCTCGGCAAACTCACCGCTGTGGTGAGCCGGAGAGCGCCGCACAGGCCGCATCTCCACCAGGGTGACGGGCACCCCGGCGCGGGCGATCTGCCAGGCGGCTTCGGTACCGGCCAGGCCGGCGCCGACGACCAACACCATCAGGCGGCCCGGCCGCGCTTGATGAACAGCTGCAGCTGACCCACGGCGGCGCGACCGATGTGGAACACGGCCCAGCTGGCAGCCAACACGATCGGAGCAGCCACCAAGATCAGCCGAGCGTCCATGGAAATGCGCAAATCAGTGCGGCGATCTTAAGGACTGCAGGCGCCTAGCGCCCGATCCGCACGGCAGAAGGCAATCAACTGAAGCCAAGATCCATGCTGCGGCCGGCATGGGCCATGGCCAGCTGGCGGTACCGGCGGGCGTGGTCGCGCTGCTCGGTCATCGCCTCGGGGCTTTGTTCACGCTTGATCGCAGCCGGCGCCCCCATCACCACCGCTGCGGGGGGCACATCCCGGGTGACCACCGCCCCGGCAGCCACCAGGGCCCCTGCACCGATGGTGACGCCGTTGAGCACGATGGCGCCGATCCCGATCAGGCAGCCGTCTTCAAGCGTTGCCCCGTGCACCACCGCCCGGTGGCCAATGGTCACATCGGCGCCGATCGTCACGGGATAGCCCGGATCGCCATGCAGCACCGCCCCGTCCTGGACGTTGCTGCCCGTCCCGATCACGATCGGGCAGACATCACCGCGGGCCACGGCCGTGGGCCACAGGCTGGCGCCGGCCGCCAGCTGCACGTTGCCGATGACCACAGCGGTCTGGGCGACCCAGGCGTCAGGGTGGATCTGCGGCTGGGGCCAGGGATGGGTGCTCATGGAGGGGGCGGGCAGGCGCGCAGGGGACCATTTTCGCCGGGGCCTGCCGGGTGATACGTTCACAAGGTGGCCAACCGCGCCACACCCCTGCGTTCTGCGCACGGGCGGGTCGTTAGCTCAGCGGTAGAGCACTCGGCTTTTAACCGATTGGTCCTGAGTTCGAATCTCAGACGACCCATTTTTCAGACTAGATTGATCGTCTCCTGTTCGTTGAACAGGTTCCAGTAGGCCTCGGGTTCTGTCGCCCAGTCAGAGTCAAAGCACCTGGGGCTTCAGAAGTCACCAGTTGATCCACTCGATCATGGAATGACCGATTCCGCCCCCGACCTCAGCCCTGATGATTGGCGCCGCATCAGCGACGCGCTGCGCTACCTCGGCCGGGACCTGCATCACCGCTCCTTTGCCGTGACGGCTGAGCGGCGAAAATTGCTATGGGAGGAGATGGACCGCTGCCTGGCGTTAGCGGATCGGCTCAGCGAGCGAAGGGTCGATCCAGTTGATCAGGTGTTTTGAACCCAGTTCTCCAGGCTGAGACCCGGAACCCTGGCAAATTCACGCGTGTTGTTGATGACGAGCATGCTGTTCTGACTGAGCGCGTGTGCCGCAATCATCGTGTCCAGCGCTCCGATCAGAATTTCCTTGCGTACCAGCTCGGCCCGCACAGATCGCCATAGGCGAGCTCTGCAGCCTTAACACTGCAAACCCCGATCTCGCCCATGCGGAACTGACGGAATCGCTCGCTGGTCAACCGAGACCAGGATCCACTGCCCCACGCGCCTCGCGCAGCAGCACCGAGGGCTTGACGTGGAACCGCTGCTGAAAATCGATGCTGAACAGCCCCATGGCGTGATAACCGCAGGCCTGGGCAATGCTGCTGACGGTGTCGCCGGGGGCAGCGGCCAGCAGGCGGCTGCGGGCCAGGTCCAGGCGCTGGGCCCTGATCCACTGGGTTGCCGTGCATCCCAGGCGCTCGCGAAAGGCGTACTGCAGGGCGCGGCGCGAATAGTGGCTGCGGTTCTGCAACACCGTCAGGTTGAGCGGTTGATCCAGGTTGTCCTTGATGTAGCTGATCAGATCGTCGATTGCATCAAGGGCACTGCCGTGGGGACGCAGCAACGGATCGCCGCCACCGGCATCGGCGCCGTCATCGGCCCCGTCCGACAACGCCAGCACGCCCATCAACCGCAACAGGTGCTGATCCAGGGCCAGGCTGTTCAACACGGCCCCGTGGACAGCAGGCAAGGCCGCAATGGTGCGCAGGCTGACGGTCAGCATCTCCAGCAGGGAGGCCTGCAACGATCCCTGGCTGGGGTGCAGCCGCTGCAACAACAGCGGTCCCATGCCTTCAAGCTCCTGCTGCGGCGCCGTCAGGCACAGGGCATTGAAATTCGAACTCTGCCAGTGCAGCGGCTGGGGCGGCACCAGAAACCATTCGCCGGCAGCAGCCACAGCGGCACTGTTGCGCTGCTGCAAATGCACCTCGCCTTCGGCGATAAACAGCAGAGAGACCCCATCCCGGCCTGGCAAGCCCACTGTGATTGCCGAACCAGCATTGGCCACCAACTGCAGCGCGTTGAGTTCCTGATGGAAGGCACGACCATGGCACTCGGCCTGAACCTCCAACGTGCGCCAGCAGGACAACGGCAATGGCGCCTCTAGGGCGATGGCAGACAGGGCACAATCGGGCCAGGACAACAAATGCTCTTCAAAGGGATTGGCATGGATCAACGTAGTGTTCCATGCCTCCATCGCATCGCCCTGAATGACATAGGAAAAGCCTAGTCCTTGGCCTTGACCAACGACACTTCCAGCAGGTAGGCCGCGAGGTTGGACAACGATCGACCCTGCTCACCACTGCGCCGCTCCAGCTCCCGGTAGGCAACATTCGCCAGCGTGACCGAGATTCTGACGGGCTTGCGAAACAGCAGCGAAGCCGATGGTTCTTGATTGATCATAAACCCCAGTGACGAATAACTTCGAACGAAATTCGAAGCCACTACACACCACAGTCAAGCAGTCCCTCACAGCAGAACCAAGCCCAACAACGAATCAACGAGCAAAGAGTGCACATCACTTGAAAATCTGCACATTTCTGACAGACCCAAGCCTGGCCACCTCTCATTAGCCTGCATCTGTTCGGCATGCCTCTGCAGCAGCCGCATGGGACGGCCATGAACTCCACGACCGCAGACACCGGCCCTGTGGTCGTGATCGGAGCCTCAGCCGGCGGTCTTGAGGCGCTCCAGGAGCTGGTGGCCCGGCTGCCAGCAGGTGCACGGGCAGCGTTTGTGATCGCCCAGCATCTGGCCCCGGACCACCCCAGCCAGCTGGCGGACCTGCTGACCCGGGTCACGCGCCTGCCCGTGGTGGCGGCCCAGGACGGGACCCCGCTGCAGCCAGGGCAGATCGTGGTGATCCCGCCCAACCGGGACGCCACGATCGACAACAGACAACTGCGACTCAGCGATCCGTTGCCACGGTTCGGGCCCAGCCCCTCGATCGACCGGCTGTTCGAGTCGCTGGCCCAGACCTGCGGCGAGCAAGGCCTGGCGGTGGTGCTGTCGGGCACGGGTTCCGATGGGGCCTGCGGGCTGCGGCTGGTGGGGGCGGCCGGCGGGTTGACCCTGGTGCAGAGCCCCGAGAGCGCCCGTTTTGATGGCATGCCGCGGGCTGCCCTGAGCCTGGGCGGCGCCGACCTGATCGGCGATCCCAGCGAACTGGGCGACCAGCTGGCGACCTGGCTGGGCCAGGAGCAGAGCCGGCAGCTGGACAACAGCGTTCCCCATGCCCCCCTGCTGCTGAGCAGTGCGGCGGCGCAGCTGCAGCAATGCACCGGCATTGACTTCTCCCAGTACAAGGAATCAAGCCTGCGGCGTCAGTTGCAGCGGCGCATGGCGATTCGCGGCCTGAGCCAGCTGGAGGACTACCTGCCCCTGCTGGCCGCCGAACCGGCCGAGGCCCAGGCCCTGGCCCAGAACCTGCTGGTCAATGTCACGGCCTTCTTTCGCGATCCCGAGGCCTTTGCCGCCCTGGCCAAACCCCTGCAGGCCCTGATCAACAGGCGGCGGGGCAGCGACAAGCTGCGGGTCTGGGTGCCGGGCTGTGCAACTGGCGAAGAGGCCTACACGCTGGCGATGATCCTCAGCGAGGCCCTGCATCACCCGGTTGATCTTTGCCAGCAGCTGAAGATCTTTGCCACCGATCTGGACGAACAGAGCCTCAACGTCGCCCGCCGCGGCACCTATCCACTGGCAGCGATCAAAACAATTCCTGAGCCCTATGTCGAGCGCTTCATCAGCAAGAGTGAGGACACAATCGATGTCAGCAAGCAATTGCGCAACTGCATCGTTTTTGCACGGCACAACATCAGCGAAGATCCCCCATTCCCGAACATTGATCTGATCTCGTGCCGCAACACGCTGATCTACTTCACCCAGCCGTTGCAGGAACGGGTGGTTGACCTGTTCAGCTTTGCGCTGGCACCGGGAAGCCTGCTGTTTCTGGGCAGCTCTGAATCGCTGGGACGCTCGGCCTCGGGGTTCAGTGTGCTGAATCCGGTGCACCGCATCTACGAGCGCAGCCAGGTGCCGGGCCGCCCGCGCAGCCGCCTGACCCTGGCGATGCCGCTGCAACGGATCGCACCGGCCCATCGCCCCGCGAACGACCTGGCCATGCCGCGGGAATCGGTCCCGGAGCAACACATCAACCTGCTCGAGGCCCTGATTCGCACCCTGGCCCACCCCTGCCTGGTGCTGGATGAAAACCACGATCTGGTCGAGGTGATCGGCGATGTGTCGCCCTACTGCCGCATCCCCGAGGGTCGGTTGACCGCTGCGGCGGGGGCGTTGTTGCGTGCAGAACTGCAACCCGAGGCCCGCACCCTGTTCCTGTTGGTGCGCGCTGACCGCAGGGCGGCCAGCAGCGGCCTGCTGCACCTAACGGAACGGGAGCTGGCGCTGCGACTCGAAGCCGCGCCCCTGCAGGTGGGCGAGCGGGCCCTGACCGTGCTGTCGTTCATCGAACAGCGCGAGGGCCCGATCGAAGCGGTGGGCGGCTTGACCAGCAGCGACCGCGACGCCGCCTTTGCGCGCGAGATCGAGCGCCTGGAGCGCGAACTGCTCTCGAGCCAGGACACCCTGCGGCGGTCGATGGCCGACCTGGAGCAGGCCAACGAAGAGCTTGAAGCCTCATCGGAAGAACTGCAGGCGTCCTCCGAAGAACTGCAGTCATCCAATGAGGAACTGGAGGCTTCCAACGAGGAACTGCAAGCCACCAACGAAGAGCTGGGAACCCTGAACCAGCAGCTGCGCACCCGCAGCGACGAACTGGAACACCTCAACACCGACCTGGAGAACATCCAGAGCTCGCTGAGCCAGGGCATGGTGATCGTCGATCGCCAGCTGCGGATCACCCGTTTCTCGCCGCTGGCTGTGCGGGTGTTCGGCCTGGTCGAGAGCGACATCGGCCAACCGCTGATCGGCGTGCCCACCACCGTGCCGCTGCCCGAGTTGCGCGAAGCCCTTCTGGCGGTGGTGCACGGCGAAGAGCGCCGCAGCATCGAGGCCACCAGCGAAGAGGTGGCCTACCTCGCCCAGGTGATGCCATACCGGGACCGGGTCGGCATCCGCCTGGGGGCGATCATCACGCTGACCGATGTGTCCGAGCAGGTGGCCCTGCGGCGGGCCGCCGAGGCCGCATTGCGCGAATTCGCCAGCCTGGCCGACGCCCTCGAGCAGGCGGTGTGGAAGCGGGATCACACGATGGAGCACATCCTCTATGTGAGCCGCCGCATCGAACGGCTCACCGGCTGGAGCGCCGCCGAGCTATGCCGCGAGCCCCAGCTGTTCGACGGGGCCATTCACGCCGACGACCGGGCCCAGGTCACCGCCGCCCGCAGCAGCCTGGGTGCGGGCTGGACGGTCACCTACCGCCTGCAACGGCGAGACGGGCACCTGGCCACCCTGCAGGAAACGGCCACCGTGCTCGACGACAGCCACGACCACTACATCGTCGGCACCCTGACCGATGTCACCGACCAGCAGCGGCACGAACAGCACACCCGCCTGCTGGCCCAGGGGTTTGGGGCCCTCATCGACCACAGCAGCGCGACGCTGGCCCTGGTTGATGGCACGCTCGGGTGTGTGGCGGCGAGCCCGGGCCTGGCCGCTGGCCTGGGAGTCGAGGCGGCCGCCCTGCAGGGCCGTTCTCTCGATCAGCTGCAAAAGGCCGCCCAGGCTGCAGGTCTGGCCCTGGCACCGCAGCCCTTGCACGACAACGGCCAGCTGGTCGGGGTGCTGCTGCTCAGCGCACCACCAGCACCGGGCAGGGGCTGATGGCCAGCACCTTCTGGGTTTCGCTGCCCAGCAGCAGGCCTTCGAGGCCGCGGCGACCGTGCGAGGCCATCACGATCAGGTCGCAGCCCAGCTCGCGGGCGGCATGGTCGATGGCGGCGTGGGGGGTGGCGTGCTCGATCGCCTGGGAACCTGGTTCCAGGCCGGCATGACGCACCTGGGCCAGGGCCTCGGCCATGACCCGTTCGGCGTTCTGGCGGCCGGCGCGCACCAGGGCATCGATGGTGGCCGGATCGATCGCATCACCCATGCCCAGGATCGGCAGGGGCACCGGCGGCCTGGCATGCAGCACCGTCAGCCGGGCCCCCAGGGCCCTGGCCAGGCCGATCGCCTGATCCAACGCCCGCACCGACAGTTCTGAGCCGTCGGTGGGCACCAGCAGGTGGGTGTAGGGCATGACCCAAGGGGCAGCAGCTACACCTGGTTTAGGCAGGCCAGGGGGCTTTGGCGGCGTGGGGGCCGACGGGCTTTCAGCAGGGCAGCTGGAGTCCGAAGACGTCACCCTGCTGACGGTGCCTCCATTCACACAGCTCGCTGTCTGAGCGTCACCGTGACGAAACGATGCTCCGAACCGAAGCTTTGTCGGGCTGGATAGGGTATGTCAGGTTGCAGCAGAATCATTCAAAAGCTGTGCAATTCGATCCCGGATGCACGGCAACAGCACATAGGCCTGCCAGACCTCCTCCAAGTCAACACGGTCGTAGGCATGAATGAGCAGATCTCTCATGCCGGCCATCCCACGCCACGGCAGATCCTGATTCAGTTCACGCAACTCCGGGCTGAGACGCTTTACCGCTTCGCCAAGAACTTCAAGGCAGCGGATCAGCGCATCCTGCAGGTAATCGGTCTCCACAAAGGCTTCAAAGTCTGCAATAGGGAATCCCAGGGCACGATCGAGAACACGGAGGATATCGCTGAGGGCCTCATGATCGCGATCTGTCATCCCAGCTGGACCGCCTCTGATTCCACACGTTCCCGCAAGGATGGTTTGAGATTGCGACGGCGAATTAGATCCACAGTCTTCTGCAGCTGATTCTCGAGATCAAGCTTAAATTCAGCATGTTCAAAGAGGCTTGTACCTGCTGGCAGATCCACGAGCAGGTCAACATCGCTCGATTCACTGGCCTGATCACGAGCCACCGAACCGAACACCGCCAGGTTGGAGGCCCCGTAACGCGCAGCAATGGCCTGCAGTTGCGGAGCCATCGCCTGCAGTTCAGTCAGACGCATCAGTTCTAAAGACCCTGACACCAATCTAAAGAGACAGGGAAAATCGGGCTCGGCCCTCAGACCGACGACACAATTGCCCACTGCCTGGCATGCAGCGCCGACAGCTCTGACCCATCGGTGGGCACCAGCAGGTGGGTGTAGGGCATGACCCATGGGGCAGCAGCTACACCTGGTTTAGGCAGGCCAGGGGGCTTTGGCGGTGCAGGGGCCGACGAACCCGCGGGTCAGGAATCGGCAGGCGACGTCAGGAGTTGCAGCAGTCGCTGGACCAGCCACACCCCGACAGCCTGGCAACCGCATCACTGGGCCTGACGCACTGGGCCGATGGTCTGCCGGCGGGTGACACCGATCTGCTGGATCCTGCCGCCGGCATCGCCGTTCGCTGAACCCAGGACCAGGGGTGGCAGGAGCAACAGCCGTGACCCTGGAGCGAGGGGCGGTGGTCCTGGTCGATCTCGAGTCTGGTGGATCAACTGCGCTCGATCGACAAGAAGCGGATTCGCCGCCGCTACGGCTGTGTGTCGCCCTCAGAACTGCAGGCGATTGCGTTGGGGCTGTGCCTGTTTCTTGGGCTGGATGCTGATGAGGGCGGCTCTGGTTCTTGATCAGATCAATCGGTTTGTTGGTGTTCAGCAGGACAATCACAGCAATTCCCTGTCCTGCATGGCGCTCAAGCCCCCTTCCACCCCGCCAGGTGAGCGGCGGCGCGGGAGCGGGCCAGGGCGCGGGCGGCGGGCAGGGCCGGGTCCAGCCGCTGGGAGCTGAACGGCGGCAGGGTGCGGCTGCGCAGCCAGGCACCCCAGCGAAATTCGTGAAACGGAATCAGGGGCGCCGCTTCGATCAGCTTCTCTTTCTTGAGCTTCCAGACCAGGCTGCGGTACGGGTCGTCCTGCAGACCCAGCAGCGACGGCGGCAGCGCCGCCGGGGCCAGGGGACCCAGGCCCCGGCCGTCATAGAGGTAAAGCCAGCCCCGCTGATGCAGGGCATCCAGCACCACGGCGGGCTCGTCACTGTCGACCGCCAGAACCACATAACCAAAGGCGGTGGCATCCGGTTGCAGCTCCAGCAGCGCCCGCAGGCGGTGATGCCGGTCCACCATCCACACCGCCCCGCTGCGGCTGCGCACCAGCGGCACCGGCTTGCCGGCCAGGTAGGTGCGTTGCTGGGCGGCATCGTCGGCGCCAAAGTCGGCGACGCGGCTGGCCACTTCGGCCAGTCCCACGCACAACTGGGTGGGCTGCAGGCTGGCGATCGGCAGCTCGATCAGCTCCTGCCCGGCGGCCGGCGCTGGCAGGGGCTGGTAAGGGGGCAGGCGCAGGGCCATGGCGCAAGGCCGGGGGCCCAATCCTCGCCCAGATCCCGCACCAGGACGACATAGGGTCAAGGCTGGTCCTGGCCTTCATGGTGGTTGCCCTCGCTTCATCGTCTGCTCTGCTCAGCCCGGGCCCCGATGGCCCGATCGGGGTGCTGATCTGCGGGCATGGCAGCCGCAACCGGCTGGCCGTGTCCGAATTTGCCGAGCTGGCGGCCCTGGTGGCCCGGCGGCTGGCGCCCCTGCCGGTGGAGCACGGCTACCTCGAGTTTGCCCGGCCGATCCTGCGCGACGGTCTCGAGCGCCTGCAGCAGCAGGGGGTCAAACACGTGCTGGCGGTGCCGGCGATGCTGTTCGCCGCCGGCCATGCCAAAAACGACATCCCGTCGGTGCTCAACACCTTTGCCGCCGAAACGGGGCTGCGGGTCGATTACGGCCGTGAGCTGGGGGTCGACCTGAAGATGATTCAGGCCGCCGGCGCCAGGGTGCGCGAGGCCCTTGATCAGGCCGATGCCGACGACCGCGAAGCCGGCCGCGAGCCCACGCCGTTGCACGAGACCCTGCTGGTGGTGGTGGGACGGGGCTCGTCGGACCCCGATGCCAACTCGAACGTGGCCAAGGTGACCCGCATGCTGGTCGAGGGCTTCGGCTTCGGCTGGGGCGAAACCGTGTATTCGGGGGTGACCTTCCCGCTTGTGGAGCCGGGACTGCGGCACGTGGTGCGGCTGGGCTTCAAGCGGATCGTCGTCTTTCCCTATTTCCTCTTTTCGGGGGTGCTGGTGAGCCGCATCCGCCAGCACACCGAACGGGTCGCCGCCGACCACGGCGACGTCCGCTTCATCCAGGCCTCGTACCTGGGGGACCAGGAGCAGGTGATCGAGACCTTTGTCGAGCGGGTGCACGAGGTGGTCGCAGGCGAGACGGCCATGAACTGCTCGCTTTGCAAGTACCGGGCCCAGGTGCTGGGTTTTGAGCGCGAGGTGGGCGCCCCCCAGCACAGCCATCACCACCACGTCGAAGGCCTGACCGACGGCTGTGACCTGTGCGAGCGCGAATGCACCGGCGCCTGCCAGCCCGACGGCGTGCCGATTCCCCTGGGAAACCACCAGCACACCCACAGCCACGGGCATAGCCACGAACACGAGCACGGGCATGACCACGATCAAGCCCACGGCCAAGACCACGATCAAGACCATGGCCATCACCACCACACCCCATACCCCCACGCCGACCACCCGCTGGGGCCCAGCAGCCTGCGCCCATGACGGCAGGTAACGGGCAAAGCTGAAGCTTTGTGCTCGAAATCACCGGTGTCGGGCGTCTCATCACGGCCCGGGTCTCAAGGGATTCGCCCACATCAGCCCTGCTGATCAATGGGCGCAATCCCCACGGCGGCGCTCTTTTCCCCAGCAGCAAAGGACGTTTTCCACAGGATGACGTCGATCCGCCGCAACGGGCCGGCCATCTGTGGAAATGGCGCAGCTGCTCACCGTCGACTTGACAGCCGCGGCCGCCCTTGACCAATGGCCAGCTGTATCGGCGCCAACGCCCGGACGACGCCAGGGACACCAGGCGATCTCAGCGAGAACCGGTATGGGTCTGGCTAGATGAACCGGTTTTGACGGCGGTGCTGGCACCGTGGCCTACTGGGTGTCTAGGACACAAACGACACGCGACATGGGGCCCGAGCGAGATCACCTGCAGCGCTGCATCGCACAACCGCTCGCCCATCCGACCATCAGCCTGGAGGCCGAAGTGCCCGAGGTTCTGCTCGACGGCATGCGCGAGTTCCTCGCCGCCCACCCCCACTGGGACCAGATGGAGCTGATCACCTCGGCCCTGGCCGGCTTTCTGTTCCAGAACGGCTGCAGCGACCGGCAGGTCAGCGAGCACTACCTCAACGGCCTGTTTCGGGCGAGCCGCTGACCAAGCCGCGGGCCGCCGCCTCACAGGCCCGCCAGGTGATCGCCATCTCGGTCAGGGTGGGGCTTTGCCAGCCCGCCCGCGGCCAGCAGGCCCCGTCGGTGACCAGCAGGTTGGGGGCACCCCAGCAGCGGTTCCAGGGGTCCACCACACCGCTGCTGGCATCGGCGGCCATGCGGGCCCCCCCCAGTTCGTGGATGTAATACCCCGGAGGTGGGGCGCCGTCGCTGACCGCCAGGCTGCCCTTGACCAGGGGCTCGATCAACGGCAACACGAACAACTCGTGCAGGGGCCTGATCTGGCCGCCACCGGCCTCGACCACCGCCGCCATGCGGGCCTGCATGTGGGCCACCATGGATTGCTCGTTGGCGCCCCAGCGGCAGGCGATGTGGGCCGTGGGCAGACCCCAGGCATCGCGCTGGTCGCTGTTGAGGCTGACCCGGTTGTCGGCCACCGGCAGCACCTCGCCGTGACCGATCAAAAACCCGACCGCCTCGCCCGAGCGGCGCTGCAACAGCCGCGGCGGATCGAACCGCTG
Source organism: Cyanobium sp. C1_MAG_00004 (assembly GCA_027486935.1). GTDB lineage: Bacteria > Cyanobacteriota > Cyanobacteriia > PCC-6307 > Cyanobiaceae > RGUW01. The sequence continues at coordinate 72,421 of JAIXOF010000028.1, forward strand.
CAGGGCACACCACAGGCCATAGCCCCCAGTGAACCCCTCGTGGCCGCCCTCGAGATTGACGGTATTGGGGATGAAGCAGCTGCCGGCCCCGGACAGCTCAACCCCCGCCGCAGGGCCCGGCTGATCGGGAATCGAAAAGAAGCGGCTGGTCGAGATGTGGTCCATCAGGTAGCGGCCCAGGGTTCCGGAGGGGTCCTCCAACCCGCCGCCCTGCCAGGGGCCGCTCGAGTGCAGCAGGATGCGCACGCTCTCGATCGTCGAGGCGCACAGCACCACCAGCGGGGCACGGCTGCTGCGCTGGGCACCGCTGCCGGCGTCGACCCAGGCGACCCCGCTGGCGCGGCCGTCCTGCACCAGCACATGGCTGACCACAGCACCGCCCTGCAGCCGCACCCGGCCGGTGGCCAGGGCCCGGGCCAGGGTGCTGCCGGGGCTGCTGCTGGCCGGCCAGCCGCCGCTGCGGTGCAGCGCAAACCCCCGCGAATGGATCAGTGGCAAGTCCAGCTCGGCACCGATGCGGCGTTGCAGGTGCTGTTCGGCGGGGGTCAGGGGCAGGGGCGGGCGGTACTGGCCGTCGGGCAGCTGGGGCAGCCCGTCGCGCTGACCGTGCACCCCCAGCAGGCGCTCGAGCCGGTCGTAGTACGGGGCCAGGTCGGCGCTGCCGATCGGCCAGCTGAGGCCGCTGCCGTCGCGCTCACCCGCCCTGAACTCGTAATCGGACAGGCGCAGGGTGATGCCCCCCCAGGTGAGGCTCTTGCCCCCCACCTGGCGGCCGCGGCTCCACAGAAACGGCGCGTCCTCGGGGGTGGTGTAAGGGTTCTGCCACTCATCGACGAACAGCTCAGGATTGTGCTTCCAGAAACCGGGGTGGTGGCGCTGCAGCCGCTGGCGGCCGCTGGTCAGGTTGGCCAGCCGCCGCAGGCTGTTCAACGGTTCGGCCCCGAACGCCTGCCGGGGTTGCAGGGCTGGACCTGCCTCGAGCACCAGCACCCGCAGGCCCGCCTCGGCCAGCACCATCGCAGCCACACCGCCGGTGGCGCCGGAGCCGACCACGATCGCGTCGGGTTCAAACCCAGCGCTGACGGTCTCAGAAGGCGAAGCGTCCAGCAACGGTCTCAGGGGGAATCGGGACAACGCAGGCCAGGCCAACAGCCGGAGCTGCCAACAGAAAACCCCGGCAGGGTCTCTACCGGGGTCATCAGGACGTTGGTGGCGGGGGCGAGATTTGAACTCGCGACCTTCGGGTTATGAGCCCGACGAGCTACCAGGCTGCTCTACCCCGCGGCGTCTCTTGACCATACAACATCGGGTCGGGGAGCAGCAACGCGGGCAGGATGACTGGCTGAGCCCCCTCCAGCCCACCCGCCAGCCATGCGCCGATGACACGCCTTCTTCACTACCTGCGCTTTCCCCTGGCCTGCTGCCTGATCGGCCTGACGGCCGTGTTCATCACCAATGGCGGTCTCACGGGCGGGGGACTGCCGGCCCTGTGGGTGACCCTGGTGCTGCTGGCCCTGGAGGTCAGCCTCTCGTTTGACAACGCCGTGGTCAACGCGCGGGTGCTCGAGACCCTGAGCCCCGGCCAGCAGACCTTTTTTCTGACCTGGGGCCTGGTGATCCCGGTGTTCGGGGTGCGCTTTGTCGGCCCGTTGTTGCTGGTGAGCCTGGCCGGGCAGATCGGCATGGGTGAAGCCCTCGATGCCGCCCTGCACCACCCCGAGCAATACCACGCCCTGCTGGAGCAGGCCGAGCCGCGGATCCTGGCCTTCGGCGGCATGTTCCTGTTGATGGTCTTCCTGCGCTACTTCTTCAACGAAGCCAAGACCCTGCATTGGGTTCAGGCCCTGGAGCACCGGCTGAGCAGGGCCGGCCGGGCCGCCTCGCTCGAGGTGGCCCTGGCCCTGGTGATCCTGATGCTGGTCGATGCCTGGCTGCCCAACAACCTGCGCAGCGATGTGATCTTTGCCGGCCTGATCGGACTGGTGCTGCAGATCTTCTGCACCGCCCTGGCCGAACTGTTCGGTGACGAGGAACAGGCCGTGGGCCGCATGGCCGCCGGCAGCGGCATCGCCAGCATCCTTTACCTGGAGCTGCTGGATGCCTCCTTCAGCCTGGACGGCACGATCGGCGCCTTTGCGATCACCAGCAACCTGGGCCTGATCATGGTGGGGTTGGGGCTGGGGGCCCTGTTCATCCGCTCGCTGACGGTGATGCTGTGCCGCGAGAAGACCCTGGACCACCTCATCTACCTGGAACATGGGGCCCATTACGCCATCGGCGCCCTGGGCATCCTGATGCTGACCGACCTGGGCATCCAGCCCTACAAGCAGAACGTCCCTGAGTGGATGAGCGGCCTGATCGGCGCCCTGCTGCTGGTGCTGTCGCTGGCCGATTCGCTGCGGCAGAAACGCCAGCAACGGGCTGGCGTTTAGGCGGTGCTGCGCAGCTCGCCCATCACCTGCAGCTGCAGATGGGGGGCGGGCTCAAGAAACTGCCCCCGCAGATCGCCCAGGGCTTCGGGGGTCAGCCAGTCGAGCTGCTCCAGCAGGTGCAGGGCCACGGCGTGCTTGGCCCGGGCGGCACCGTCCTCGACCTTGATCGCCAGCCCCAGACCGTCACCAACCCGGCTCAGGCACTGAATCCCCTCGGCACCGCCCTTGCTGAGCACCTGGCCGTGCCCCTGGCGCATCAGCTCGGTGTCAAACCGCCCCTCGCCGGCCACCAGCTCGGGGTGGGTCAGCATCGCCCGCAACAACCGCTCGAGATCGGGCTGCTCGCCGCCCCCCAGATGGGCATAGAGCAGGGCCATCTGGGCCAGCTGCAGCTGCAGGGTGGGGGCACCGCAGTCATCGCGGGCCACCACCAGTTCGGCCGCCGGCAGGGCCAGCAGCTCGGCAACCCGCTTCAGCACCTCCTGCTGTAGGGGGTGCTCGCCTTGCAGGTAGCTCTCGCTGCTCCAGCCGAGCCGCTTGCAGGTGGCCAGAAAGGCCGCGTGTTTGCCTGAGCAGTTGTGTTCGAGGCAGCTGCTGCCGCCTGCCGGGACCGGGCACTGCAGCTGCTCGGGCTCGATCTCGGCACCCCACAGCAGGCGAAAGGCCTCGCGGGCATGGGCGGCCGTGCCGGCATGGGAAGCGCAGGCGATCGCCAGTCCCCGCTCACCGCAACCGCAGGCATCGGCGGCGCCGCTGGCTACGAACACCGTCGCCTGAAACGGCTTGAGCGCCGAGCGCACAAAGCTGAGCTGCTGGGGGTCGCCGGCCCGCATCAGCACCCGGCCGCGGCCATCACAGACCACGGCATGCACCCGATGGCGCGATTCGGCGATGCCATTGCGCAGCAGGCGCACCTCGAGCGGCGAGACCGAAGCGCGGGGCGTGCCGCCAAGACCGGAGGGCAGGCTCATGGGAGCAGGACGCTGCCCAGAGCCTGACAGATGCCCGACCCCAGCAACAGCAGTGCGGCAACCGCAAGCCCGGTTCGCTGCAGCCTGTGAAGCACCGGGGCCACCTGATGCTGGGACACCAGCAGATCCTGCTGGCGCCAGGACAGGGGTTTCTCCCAGACCTGACCGTCGTACCAGCCCGACTCTTCGTAACTGATGCGCTCGGCCACCAGGCGGCGGTTCACGTAGCTCCAGCCCAACCACTGGCGCAGCAACAGCAGCAGGGGCAGCAGCACCGCAGCGACCGCCCCCACCAGCACCAGCAGCGGCAGCTGCCGCCGCAGGGTCACACTGCCGCTGGCCACCAGCAGGGTCACGGGCAGCAGCAGCAGCCAACTGATCAGCAGCGGCCGCAACAGCGACCACCAGCTGGCCACCGGCCAGACAAAAAACCAGGAGCGGCAGAGCTGGCCGTACTCCTGCAGGGGACGCTGCTCGGGGGGAACCGGACAGCTCGACGATTCACCCGTCAGCGGCAGCATCGGTGGTCAGGCGTCTGGCGCTGCCAGTGGGCTGACGTAGCGCTCCTGTTCGCCGTGACCCCAGAACGCCTCGAGGTCGTAATAGCTGCGCTCGCTGGGGGTCAGCGCGTGCACGATCACCTCGCCGTAGTCCAGCAGCACCCAGCGGCCCTCGGTCTGGCCCTCGCGCCGCAGGGGCAGGCGACCCATCTCGGTCTCGAGCCTGTCCTCGACCGAACGGGCAATGGCACGCACCTGCACGTCGGTCAGACCGCTGCAGATCACGAACCAGTCGGCCAGGGAGCTGACCTCGTCGACCCGGATGAGGCAAATGTCGACGGCCTTGCGGTCGTCGCAGGCTTCGGCGGCCAGCAGGGCCAGGGGCCTGCTGTCGGTGGGGACCTCAGCCATAGACGTTCTCGCTGGTGACGGACTGACGGGAGCCCTGTTGCTGGGCCATTTCGGCCCGGGCACGGCTGGCGCTCTTGCGCAGCGCTTCAAGCCGATCTTCGTAGAAGGACCGCTTTTTCTTTTTGCGGGTCTGATCGACCAGATCCTTGAGCGCACCACCCAGGCTCTTGTAGGCATTGGGCAGGCTGTAGCCGAAGCGGCAGGCCAGGTCGATCGCCCGCTCATCGGCCGCGATCGCATCGGCCAGGCGCTTCTCGGAATTGTTCTTGAGATACAGGCGGTAGCCGGCAAAACCGGACAGGCCCAGGGCCATCACCAGCAGCAGCCCGTCCTGCACCCACAGTTCACCGATGGCGCCGCCCAGACCGATGGCCAGGGCCGCCATCTCCCAGCCGTCGCGGGGAATCGCATCGTTCTGGATCCGTCCCACCTCATGCCAGAACAGCAGGTTGCGGTGATCCAGGGCCAGGGCATCCCACTTCTCGAGATCCAGCTGAATCTCCACCTCATCGCGGCCGATCTCCTCGATGGTGATCAGCGGTGGATCGACCGAGGCGGCTGCTTCGACAAACACCCAGCTCTGCATTTCGGGGGGCAGCAGCCCCTTCAGGCGCTGGAGTTCACTCATCGAAGTGTTCTGGAATCCATCGTTGGGTTCAGGTTAGCGATTGCGTCGCCCGCCGGACCGGGAGCGGCCCATGAGAGGCTGAGTTGGTTTGCCCGCAGCGCTCCATGCCCCGCCGGTCCGATCTCAGGCGCATCCTGCTGCTGGGTTCGGGGCCGATCGTGATCGGCCAGGCCTGCGAATTCGACTATTCGGGCACCCAGGCCTGCAAAGCCCTGCGGGCCGAGGGCTTCGAGGTGGTGCTGGTCAACAGCAATCCGGCTTCGATCATGACCGACCCGGACATGGCGGATCGGACCTACATCGAGCCCCTGACCCCCGAGGTGGTGGCCCGGGTGATCGCGATCGAGAAGCCCGACGCCCTGCTGCCCACCATGGGGGGCCAGACCGCCCTGAACCTGGCGGTGGCCCTGGCCGAGGACGGCACCCTGGCGCGCCATGGCGTCGAGCTGATCGGCGCCAACCTCGAAGCGATCAAAAAAGCCGAGGATCGCCTGCTGTTCAAACAGGCCATGGCGCGCATCGGCGTCAGCGTCTGCCCCTCAGGCATCGCCAACAACCTGGAAGAAGCCGAGGCCGTCGGCGCAGCGATCGGCACCTACCCGCGCATCATCCGCCCGGCCTTCACCCTGGGGGGCAGTGGCGGTGGCATCGCCTACAACCCCGACGAGTTCAGGGCCTTCTGCAAGAGCGGCCTCGAGGCCAGCCCCGTCAGCCAGATCCTGATCGAGCAGTCCCTGCTCGGCTGGAAGGAGTTCGAGCTCGAGGTGATGCGCGACACCGCCGACAACGTGGTGATCGTCTGCAGCATCGAGAACCTGGACCCGATGGGGGTCCACACCGGCGACTCGATCACCGTGGCGCCGGCCCAGACCCTGACCGACCGCGAATACCAGCGGTTGCGCGACCAGGCGATCGCGATCATCCGCGAGATCGGCGTCGACACCGGCGGCAGCAACATTCAGTTCGCGATCAACCCCGCCAACGGCGACGTGGTGGTGATCGAGATGAACCCCCGCGTCTCCCGCAGCTCGGCCCTGGCCAGCAAGGCGACGGGCTTCCCGATCGCCAAGATCGCCGCCCGCCTGGCGGTGGGCTACACCCTCGACGAGATCGTCAACGACATCACCGGCGCCACGCCGGCGTGCTTCGAGCCCACGATCGATTACGTGGTCACGAAGATCCCCCGCTTCGCCTTCGAGAAGTTCCAGAACTCGCCGGCGGTGCTCACCACCTCGATGAAGTCGGTGGGCGAGGCGATGGCCATCGGCCGCTGTTTCGAAGAGTCGTTCCAGAAGGCGCTGCGCTCACTGGAAACGGGCCACGCCGGCTGGGGCTGCGACCGCCCCGACCCCACACCGGAACCAGCCGCGCTCGAAATCGCCCTGCGCACGCCGACGCCCGAGCGCATCATGGCGGTGCGCACGGCGATGGTGGCCGGCCTGAGCGACGCCGAGATCCACAACCTGTCGGCGATCGACCCCTGGTTCCTGGCCAAGCTGCGCCGCATCGTCGCGGCCGAGACGCGGTTGCTGCGGGGTCGCCAACTGGCTGACCTGGACGCCGTGGCCCTGCTCGAGCTCAAGCAGTTGGGGTTCTCGGACCGGCAGATCGCCTGGGCCACCGGTAGCCATGAGCTCGACGTGCGCCTGTACCGGCAGGGCCTGGGCGTCAACGTCGTGTTCAAGACGGTCGACACCTGCGCCGCCGAGTTTGCCTCGAGCACGCCCTATCACTACGCCAGCTACGAGCGGCCGCTCGAGCGCATCACAGCCGATGGCTCGCTCGAGCAGATCGCACCCGAGAACGAGGTGCAGCCTGAAAGCCGCCGCAAGGTGATGATCCTGGGCGGCGGGCCCAACCGCATCGGCCAGGGCATCGAGTTTGACTACTGCTGCGTGCACGCCTCGTTCGCCCTGCGCGAAGCCGGGTTTGCCACCGTCATGGTCAACAGCAACCCCGAGACCGTCTCGACCGACTACGACACCAGCGACCGGCTCTATTTCGAACCGCTGACCCTCGAGGACGTGCTCAACGTGATCGAGGCCGAGCGGCCCGAGGGGGTGATCGTGCAGTTCGGCGGCCAGACGCCCCTGAAGCTGGCGATCCCGCTGCTGCGCTGGCTCGACACGCCGGCAGGCCGGGCCACCGGCACCCGCATCTGGGGCACCTCGCCCGAGTCGATCGACTGCGCCGAAGACCGTGAGCAGTTTGAGGCGATCCTGCGGCGCCTCAACATTCGCCAGCCCCGCAACGGCCTGGCCCGCAGCGACGCCGAAGCCAGAGCAGTGGCAGGCGCTGTCGGGTATCCAGTCGTGGTGCGCCCCAGCTATGTGCTGGGCGGCCGCGCCATGGAGGTGGTCCACACCGAAGCCGAACTGAACCGTTACATGGCCGAGGCGGTGACGGTTGAGCCCGACCACCCGGTGCTGATCGACCAGTACCTGGACAACGCCACCGAAGTGGATGTCGATGCCCTGTGCGACGCCACCGGCACGGTGGTGATCGGCGGCTTGATGGAGCACATCGAACCGGCGGGCATCCATTCGGGCGATTCGGCCTGCTGCCTGCCGGCGGTGACCCTGGGGGCCGAGGCCTTGGCGACGATCCGCCAGTGGAGCAAGGACCTGGCCCTGGCCCTGGAGGTGCGGGGTCTGATCAACCTGCAGTTTGCGGTGCAAAAGGACGCCAGCGGCACCGAGACCGTGTTCATCATCGAGGCCAATCCCCGCGCCTCGCGCACGGTGCCGTTCGTGGCCAAGGCCACCGGTGTGGCCCTGGCCAAGGTGGCCAGCCAGGTGATGGCCGGCAGCAGCCTGGCCCAGCTTGGCCTGACCGCCGAGCCCCAGCCCCCCCTGCAGGCGATCAAAGAGGCGGTGCTGCCGTTCAAGCGCTTTCCGGGATCCGACACCCTGCTGGGACCCGAGATGCGCAGCACCGGCGAGGTCATGGGCAGCGCCCGGGGCTTTGGCATGGCCTACGCCAAGGCCGAACAGGCCGCCGGCGACGCCCTGCCCACCAGCGGCACGGTGTTTGTCTCGACCCACGACCGCGACAAACCGGCCCTGGTGCCGGTTTGTCGCCGGCTGAGCGAGCTGGGCTTCGCCCTGATCGCCACCGGCGGCACCGCCGAGCTGCTGGCCCGTGAAGGTCTGGCCGTCGAAGCCGTGCTCAAGGTCCACGAAGGCCGCCCCAACATTGAAGATGCGATCCGCTCAGGGCGCATCCAGCTGATCGTCAACACCCCCATCGGCCGCCAGGCCGAACACGACGACACCTACCTGCGCAAGGCAGCCCTCGATTACGCCGTGCCCACCGTCACCACCCTGGCCGGCGCCCGCGCCGCGGTCGAGGCGATCGCGGCCCTGCAGCACGAAACGCTGGAGATCAACGCCCTTCAGGACCTGCATCCGGCGACCGGTCGCTGATCACATCTCCAGATTGCAGCTCAACGCCAGCTCGAACGGCACGCAGCTGTTGGGCAGCTGCAGGAGCTGGCTGGTGATCGCGGCGATGTCACCGGGTTGGGTCATCGCCTCGGCCGGCATCGCCTGCACGGCTGCGGCCATGTCGGTGTTGACCCAGCTGGGGCAGATGGCGGTGACGCGAATGCCCTGATCCCATCCCTCATTGCGCATGGTCTGACACAGGCCCATCAGCGCAAATTTGCTGGCGGTGTAGCCCGCCAGTCGCCCCTTGGAGCGTTTGCCGCTCATGGAGACCAACACAACGAGGCGCCCCTGGCCGTGGGCCGCCAGATGGGGCCAGGCTGCCCGCGTCAGCCACCAGGGGCCCATCACATTGACCTGCCAGAGCTGCTCGATTTCGCCGACCTGTGAAGCCTCAAACAACAGGGGCACCCGCGAAAACACGGCGGCGCTGTGCACCACGGTGTCGAAACCGCCGTAGCGGGCCACCGCCGCATCGACCCAGGTCTGGGCAGCCGCTGGATCGCTGGCCTCATAGGGGTGGACCTGCACATCAGGCCGATCCAGAACGGTGTCCACCAGATCCTCAGGCCGGCGCACCCCCAGGCTGAGGCGGTGCCCCTGGGCCAGAAGCTGTTCAGCGATGGCCCGGCCAATGCCGCGGCTGGCGCCGCTGATGAGCACTGTTCGGGCCTGGATTGGAGGGGTCAAGTTGGTGCTCACCGGCATCGAGCTGCTTGCGATCAACCGTCCAATCAGCGATCCGCAGGCTTGGCCTCTGGACTGGTCCCAGGTTGGGCGCGGGTACCGGGTTGCTTCCCGCTGATCTGCTGGATCAGGTTGAACATGCGGCCGCTGGGCACGACCCGCAATTGACCCACGCGGGACTCGGGTTCTTTGCGCAGAAAGGCGATGAAGCTGTTGAGGGGGATCGCCACCACCTTCGGTTTGGTCGCCGCGATCTTGGGTGATTCCTTGATCGCCCGCTGCACGATGGTGTCAACGAACTCGGCCTCGGTGGCGCAGGGCACGAACTGTTTGCCCTTGTCAGGCCCCTCGTTGCTGCTGACCAGCAGCCCCGGTTCAGGACAGAAGATCATCGGCTGCAGGGCCGCCAGTTGGCGGGCCTGGGCCGCGGGCACGTTCTGGGCCAGCAGCAGTGTGGTGGCCACAGCCACCTGGGCTGGATCGGGGGCGATCACGCCCAGATCCTTGGGCTTGGCCTTGAGCAGGGGACCCAGCAGCAGGTTGAAACGGGCCAGGCTCACCGGCGCAAACCGCAGTCCCTTGGCCACCTTGGGATCCAGGCCATAACGCTTGCCGGCGGTGATCTCTTCGGCCGCCGCAATCGAAATGGCCGCCAGGTAGGCGTTCACGCTGCGGCCGTCGATCTTGGCCGCAACTGTCCGCGGCTGGCCTTTGTCGTTGACAGCCATCAACAGCAAGATCGTGTCCAGCTTGGCGCTCACCTCGGCTTCAGGCAGGGCCAGGACCGGGGCGGGAACCAGCAGGGCCGACATCAGGGCAGCGCCACCCAGCAGGCCTGCAGAAGCCAGGCCCGCAAGGGGACGGCGCAACGAAAGAACGGCCATGGCCAGCATCAATGTCGGGGAACGATGGCGCCTGCGCTCAGGTAGGCCGAGCGGTATCCGGGTTGTTGGTGGCGTCGTACGACGTGTCGTCGATCGTCAGCAGGAGCACTCAGATCATGCCCGCAGATCAAAGCGATCCGCGTTCATCACCTTGACCCAGGCGGCCACAAAGTCAGCCACAAACTTTGAGGCACCATCGCTCTGGGCATAGACCTCGCCAATCGCCCGCAGCTGGGAGTTGGAGCCGAACACCAGATCCACCCGCGTGCCGCTCCAGCGCGGTGCCCCGGTGGAGCGGTCGCTGCCGACGAACAGCTCACCGTTGTCGTCGGTCGGCGACCAGGTGGTCGCCATGTCGAGCAAATTGACGAAAAAGTCAGTGCTCAGCACCCCCACCCGCTCGGTGAACACGCCGTGGCGCACGCCGCCGCTGTTGGCGCCCAGCACCCGCAGGCCGCCCACCAGCACCGTCATCTGGGGGGCGCTGAGCCCCAGCAGCTGGGCACGGTCGACGAGCAGATGCTCGGCGGTGACGCTCATGGGTGCCGCCTGCCAGTTGCGGAAGCCGTCGGCCTGGGGCTCCATCACCGCAAACGAGCCAGCATCGGTCTGTTCGGCCGTGGCATCGGTGCGGCCCGGGGTGAAGGGCACCTCGAGCGGATGACCGGCCGCGGCTGCGGCCTGCTCGACACCGACACCGCCCGCCAGCACGATCAAATCGGCCAACGACACCCGCATGCCGCCGCTGCAGGCATTGTTGAAGTCGTGCTGAATGCCCTCGAGCACAGCCAGCACCTGCTGCAGCTGCTCGGGCTGGTTGACGGCCCAGTCCTTCTGGGGCGCCAGCCGCAGCCGCGCGCCGTTGGCACCGCCCCGCTTGTCGGAGCCGCGGAACGTTGACGCCGATGCCCAGGCGGTGGACACCAACTGGCTGACCGTCAGGCCCGACGCCCGCACCCGCCCCTTGAGATCGGCGATGGCCGCTGCATCGACCAACGGGTGATCGACCGCAGGGATCGGGTCCTGCCAGATCAGCTCCTCGGCGGGCACATCGGGCCCCAGGTAGAGGGCCTTGGGCCCCATGTCGCGGTGCGTCAGCTTGAACCAGGCGCGGGCAAAGGCCTCTGCAAAGGCCTCGGGATGCTGCTGAAAATGGCGCGAGATCGGCTCGTAGATCGGATCAAAGCGCAGCGACAGATCCGCCGTGGTCATCATCGGCGGGTGCTTGAGCCCGGGAATGTGGGCATCGGGGATCAGGTGCTCTTCGCGGCAGTCCTTGGCCTGCCATTGCCAGGCGCCGGCGGGGCTCTTGATCAACTCCCACTCGTAGCCGAACAGCATCTCGAAGTAACCCATGTCCCAGCGGGTGGGGTTGGGCTTCCAGGCCCCTTCGATGCCGCTGGTGATCGCATCGGCTCCCTTGCCGCTGCCGTGGCTGTTGACCCAACCCAGGCCCATCGCCTCCAGCGGGGCACCGTCGGGCGGGGAGCCGAGGTGCTCATCACTGGCGGCGCCGTGGGCCTTGCCAAAGGTGTGGCCCCCGGCGGTGAGGGCCACTGTCTCCTCGTCGTTCATGGCCATGCGCGCGAAGGTCTCGCGCACGTCGCGGCCCGAAGCCACAGGATCCGGCACACCGTTGGGGCCCTCGGGGTTCACGTAGATCAGCCCCATCTGCACCGCCGCCAGCGGATGCTCGAGCTGGCGATCACCGCTGTAGCGCTCATCGCCGAGCCAGGTGCGCTCGTTGCCCCAGTAGATGTCTTCTTCGGGCTGCCAGATGTCGGCGCGGCCACCACCAAAACCGAACGGGCGCATCCCCATCGACTCGAGGGCGCAGTTGCCGGCCAGGATCATCAGGTCGGCCCAGGAAATGCGGTTGCCGTACTTCTGCTTGATCGGCCACAGCAGGCGCCGGGCCTTGTCGAGGTTGCCGTTGTCGGGCCAGCTGTTGAGCGGCGCAAAGCGTTGATTGCCGGTGCCACCGCCGCCGCGGCCATCGGCGGTGCGGTAGGTGCCGGCGCTGTGCCAGGCCATGCGGATGAACAGACCGCCGTAATGCCCCCAGTCGGCGGGCCACCAGTCCTGCGAATCGGTCATCAGCGCGATCAGATCGCGCTTGAGCCCCTGGTAGTCGAGCTGGCGAAACGCCGCGGCGTAATCAAACGCCCCCCCCAGCGGATTGGAGGCCGGGCTGTGCTGGTGCAGGATCGCCAGATTGATCTGCTGGGGCCACCAGTCGCGGGGCGAGGGGCCTCGGCCCGCCACAGGCATCGCAGCGGCGCCATGACCGCTGAAGGGGCACTTGCCGAGTTCGGTCATGGTGATGCGGGCTGTCGCCAGGCGTTGTCCAGACCCTATGCAGCCAGGCCGGGGACGTCCTGCCTGTCACACACATTGATGCAGCGATCAGAGTGGACGCTGGCACCCGCGCCGCTCGCCCATGCTGCAACCGATCAAGCAACGCCTGCAGCGCTGGGGCCTGTCATGGGCAGGTCTGCGGGACAACCGCCACGGCGAATGGTGGCTGCTGGCCCAACTGATCCTGATTGCGGCGCATGCGCTGCCGCCCGAACCACCCCTGGCCGTCCTGGGAGTGCACTGGCCAATGGCCCTGCGGCTGATCGGCGCGGCAGTGCTGGTGGTGGGACTGGCCCTGGCCGCCCAGGCAGCCCTCAACCTGGGGGACAGCCTGACCCCCCTGCCCGAGCCGATGCCGGGATCAGCCCTGGTCACCACGGGCGCCTACAGCCGCTGCCGGCACCCCCTGTATCAGGCGGTGTTGCTGTGCTCGCTGGGGGTGGTGCTGCTGCTGGGCAGCCTGCTGCACCTGGGGTTGCTGGTGGCCCTGTCGGTGGTGCTGGCGCGCAAGGCCCGGCGTGAGGAGCAACGCCTCTGCCTCAGCCATCCCGACTATGCGGCCTACCGCCAGACCACGCCGGCGATCGTTCCGCACCTGCCGGGGCTCGACTGGCGGTCGGCCTGATCAGGCCAGCGGCATCACGTTGATGTCGCCAGGGCGCAATTGCTGGGCAGAGACCCCAAGCAAAGTGACCGTGTCGCCACCGAACAGCACGGTGGCGTTGCCGTTGAACTCGCCAAAGCGCAGATCTGCGGGACCAGCGCTACCCCAACCGAATCCATCCCTGGCCACCTCGAATTGCAGATGGTCGACGCCAGGAGTGAAATCGGTGATCTCACCTTGGGTGCCCGGTTTGCTGAACACAAACGTGTCGGCCCCGGCACCGCCGGTCAGGAGCTGACGGCCGCTGCCGGCCACCAGCATGTCGCCGCGGGCCCCACCGATCAGCCAATCGCCACCATCGGCGCCCACCACCAACTGGGGAGCCAGGGGATCCTCAGCAACCCCGCCTTGCTGGCCGCTGCGGCGTTCGGTGTAGACAAAAGCGTCAGCCTGCAGATGCTCGGTGTCGCTGTTGCGCAGGATCAACGACGACAGCGTTGTCGTCTCGATCTCGCGCAGGGTCTGGGGATCAAACCCCTGGTTCTGATACCAGTAGCGGTCACCATCGCGTAGGGCCTGGAACTGCTGGCTGATGATGCGCGAAAAGGTTTCGCCGACCATTCCCCCATTGACGTGATCCTCGGCCAGACCACCGATCCAGAGCTCGACCCGGTCCACCGACCCGTAGGCCGCCTGGAGACTCGCCCGGGTGGCGGGATCGCGGGTGATCTGATCAAAACTGCGGTACGCCTTGAGACCCAGAGCCTGGCGCGTTTCGTTCAGGGTTCCCAGGCCCAGGTCGCGGCCCCGCTGGATGTTGATCGCTGCCAGATCGAGGCCTGAGTTGGGTCCAAACAGAAAATTGCGCAGGTCATCGACCACATGCACATCGAGGGCGTTAGAGCGATCGGCGCTCAGATGGCGCAGCAGCGCATCGGCACCCCCGTCGGCGACAAAGGCATCGGGGGATTGAAAGAACGCATCCCGCAGCGAGATCGGATCGCCGAGGGTGGTACCGGTTTCGCTGATCTTCTCCAGATTGGCCGACACGATCGAATGGCCGAAACGAAAGGCCGCTCCGGCAAACTCTTCGCTCAAACGGGCGTCGACCTTGCCGTTGTAGCCCCGGTAAGCAGCGATCGTGCCCTGGCCCAACAGGTGGGGTAGAAATTCGTTGTAGGTGATCCGGGCGATCTCGGCGGTGACCACCGCCCGGGCCTGTTGGTACAGCTGCTCGGCGGTCCAGGTGGGATGGGCCTGCCTGAGGCGGTCCACCTGGGTGTTGTGCTCCCGCACAAACAGCACCTGCAGGGCCGTCAGATCGGGGTTCTCCTGGGCGCGGATGTCCCCGGCCAAAAAGCCACCGTTGCTGATCGGCAGGTTGTTGCCCGCCGAGGTCAGCAGCTTGCCGTCGGGGGCGCGCAGGCTGGCGGCGGTGGCGGCATCAGAGCCATAGACCATCGAGCCATCGATCCAGCCGGTGACGTTGTTCACCACCAGACCGGCCTGGGGATCGGTGACCGCCCGGGTCAGGGGAATCGAGCCTGCGAACACCGGATCGCCGGCAGGCACCGGGATCGCGATCGAGGTCTGCCCATCCGAAAAGGTCAGATTGATGTCGTGGTCAATGAACTGACCCCAGGCGTACATCATTCCTGACAGGCCCTCGCGGTTGGGGGTCTCCCCCTGACCGGCCACCACCAGGTTGCTCACCAGCCGCGCATTGGGCAGGTCCTGGCGCAACGACGACACACCATCGCCGAAGTGGGCCGGGCCCAAGCGGCGAAAGGTGCTGCCCAGGGTGTTCTCAGTGGGATTGCGCAGGTCGTTGCCACTGCCGTCGATGCTGCGCTGCAAGGCAATCGGCAGAGCAGGGGCGGGGGCGGGGGTCGGGGCGGGGGCAGGAGTCGGGGCGGGACCATGACTCCCGGTCGCTGGCCTCAGCGGTGCCCCCAGGCCCTTCAGCCCACCGATCACGGCCTGGGGCCTGCTGCCAAGGGCAGGACCAAGAGCAGCCGCATCGCGGTTGCGCACAAGGGCAGGGTTGCCATCCAGCAACGCCCAGCCGGGAAGCAAGGGAGCAACGACCTTGGCCATGGGGATCGGAGAACCGAGACACTTCAACGATCCGCAGCAGATCTGCCTGATGTGTGACAGAGCGCGGCCCAGATGTGACTGGATCACGCTCGATAGGATTGCGTTGCAAGCTACTGCGATCAACCGGGCAGGATTGCCAACCAGCACGCGCGATCCCGTCGATGGCGAAACCGTTCAAAGTCTGGTTGGTCGATGACGACCCAGAGCTCAGCACCATGCTGTGCACCTACCTGAGCGATCACGGTTATGCGGTGCGCTGTTTTGAAACAGCAGAATTATTTGTGGCCCGCCTGTCGATCCAACGCCCTGATCTGGTGGTCCTTGATCTGATGCTTCCAGGCCAGGATGGGCTGTCGCTGTTGCGCCAGTTGCGCAGCGCCCAGGATGATCTGCCCGTGGTGCTGCTCACCGCCAAGGGTGATCCTGTCGATCGCATCATCGGCCTGGAGCAAGGGGCCGATGACTACCTCGCCAAGCCGTTTCTGCCGCGGGAACTGACTGCCCGGGTCGAAGCGGTGCTGCGTCGCCACAGCCAGCGACCGGTGGGAATCGGGGTGGAACCGCAGGAACCGGTCGTGTTTGGCCATTGCAGCCTCGACCTCGAGGCCCGCACCCTGCGCTGCGGCGACCAAGGATTGGCCATCACCAGCGGCGAGTTCAGCCTGCTGGCGGCGTTCGTCAACAATGCCCACCGCCCGCTGTCGCGGCAGCGGCTGATCGAGATCGCCCGCGGGCCCGCCAGCGAAACCGACGCCCGCAGCATGGATGTGCAGGTCTCCAGGCTGCGCAAGCTGATCGAACCGGACCCGCGGCGCCCCCGTTACATCCAAACGGTGTGGGGATTCGGTTACGTGTTTGTGCCCGACGGTCGGCCTGCGGTCAGCTGATGGCCTTGCCAACCCTGGGCAACGGATCGCTCTCCTGGCGACTGATCGGTTTTTTTCTGCTGTCCTGGTTGGGGAGCCTGCTGCTGTTCCGCGCGGTGCTGGGCGCACGGCTCGAGCAGTCCCAGGTGCAGGAATCGGCCAACATCCTGGCCCACAACATCGGCCTGAGCGAACTGGCCCTGGAGCGCTATCCCCCCGAAGCCGTCTCGAAACTGAACGGCTACCGGTTGGTGGTGACCAACGACCCAACCACGACATCAGGGCCGCAACGTACCAATCCCGACCCCCAGCTGGGCCGGCAGCAGGATCTGCTGCGCTCGCTGCTGTGCCAGCGCCTGGGTCACTGTCCTGAGCTCAGAGCCGAACGCCAACCTGAGCGAGGGCTGTGGATTCGTCTGGCCTCACCACTGGAGCCCGTCTGGCTGTTCTTTCCCCTGCCGACCGCACGGCTGCTGAGCCGGGATCCCCTGCTGCTGTCGCTGTCGCTGATCACCGGCAGCGTCATGGCCGGTGGTCTGTTCCTGGTGGTCGAAGTGCGCAGGCCGATCCGCAGGTTGGTCAAGGCGATGGCCCAGGTCAACAGCGGCAGCGATGGCCAGCCGGCTCCGGCCCAGGGCGCCCAGGAAGTGCGTCAGCTGAGCGAGCAGTTCAACGCCATGCTGGTGCGCCTGCAGGACAGCGAGCGTGAACGGCAAACGATGCTGGCGGGCATCGCCCACGACCTCAATGCGCCGCTGACCCGCATGCGGCTGCGGCTGGGAGACAGTGGTGAACTGGGATCGCCAGCGAAGCCCCTGCTCCTCGACCCCACCAGTCAGACCAAGCTGAGCGCCGACCTCGACTCACTGGGACGCATCACCCAGCAGTTTTTGCTCTATGCCGGCTCGCTCAACCGGGAACCCTTCGTGGTGGTTCCCCTGGACAGCCTGCTGCAGGAACTCTGCGCTCGCTATGACGACGCAGCGCTGACCCTGGACCTGGAGTCCCTCGAGGCCAGCGTCCAACCGATCGCCCTGGGCCGCGCCATCAGCAACCTGATCGACAATGCGCTCGACTATGGGGAACCTCCCCTGGATCTGCGGCTGCGGGCCCAGGGAGGCGATCGCTACGTCGTTGAGGTCCGCGACCACGGGCCTGGGATTCCGGAAACCTCCCTGGCCAGGGCCCTGGAGCCCTTCCAACGGCTGGATCGCGCCCGCCGGGGCGAAGGCCACTGCGGCCTGGGACTGGCCATTGTTGAACGGACGGCCAAAACCCACGCCGGCCAGCTGCTGCTGGAAACGATCCCGGCCAGCCAAGGCGGCGGCCTGCGGGCACGGTTCATCGCGCGGCGGTACCCGCAGTGACCAACAGAGCCCCCCGTACAGGACACCGGCGGCACCAGGCCGCGTGGACGGCACTGCTGAGTGCCCTGCTGACCCCTTGTTGGATCCTCCCGGCCTTTGCTCAGGACCAGGGAGCCTTTTCGATCCTCAAGAACCTCGAACAACGCAAACTGGCCGAATCCCTGGAACTGCTGCGTCAAGCCCAGCGCTGTGTCGATTCAGCCCGCAGCCTGCACGCACTGCATGAATGCCACCGCCAGGAACGGGACCGCGAATGGGAACAGCGCGAGCGGTTTCGCCGTCAGATCGAGACGGTGCGCATGCGCTACGGCCTGCGGCGCCCTGGCGACAGGCCGCCCCCACCACAGGGGCCGTTCTGAAGCGGCGCATCGAGCCATGGTGGCGACATCCCGCGCCGGGGTCGTAGATCGCATCGCCTTTGTGGCTGCACCAAGCCTCGTTAGGGTTTCTGTC
Organism: Cyanobium sp. C1_MAG_00004; assembly: GCA_027486935.1. Lineage (GTDB taxonomy): Bacteria > Cyanobacteriota > Cyanobacteriia > PCC-6307 > Cyanobiaceae > RGUW01. The sequence goes on from JAIXOF010000028.1 coordinate 90,125, forward strand.
CCTGACAGTTGTTACTCCGTGACCGCCGCCCCTCTTGCCCATCCCTCCGCCTTGGCAGCCGGCAGCGACGCCACGGCCGCCTTCAGGGCCGCCTACGAGAACCGTTACACCTGGGCGCCGGGCTTCGGCGGCTACCGCGGCACCTGCATCTGGGAGCAGCCGGCTGTTGGGGAGCAACCGGCCCAGCGCGTCCAAGGCACCTTCACCGTGGGGGCCGACCTCAAGGCCACCGTTGAAGGCATCGATGACGAGGCCGTTCACAAGGCGGTGGCCTCACAGCTGTGGGAGGTGGCGATCCACCGAGTGCGCCGCAGCTTCGAACAGACCCATGGCGAGAACATCTTCACCGCCGGCGAGACCGATGCGGTCGGCACCGAGGTGATCGTCGGCGGCAAGAACACCGGTGACCGTTACCGCATCCACAACGATGTGGTGACGATGGTGCACCGCCACATCCACGGCACGGTGGTCACGATCTTCACCGAGAGCATCACCGACACCGGTAGCGGCTATCTGAGCCAGCGCTACACCAGCCAGTACAACGACCCTGCCACGGGCGAGGCCAAGGGCGGCAAGAGCACCTTCACCGACACCTTTGTGCCCCTGACCGAAGCCGGCCCCTGGGTGCTGGGCGAGCGGGTGGTCGAGACCGAAGCCCACGCCGATGCGCCGGCCGGCCGCCAGGTGTTCCGCTTCGAGAACCTGCAGCCGCTCTGAGGCTGCGGCGCGGCACAATGCCGCGATGCTGACTCTCTGGCTGGGTGCCTACGACCAGGGTCTGGCCTATGCGGGCCTGGCCCTGGGCACGTATCTGACCCTGCGTGTTCTCAACTTTCCTGACCTGACGGTCGACGGCTCGTTTGCCCTGGGGGGCGGCACCGCGGCCGTGTTGATCACCAATGGGGTGCCGGTGCCGGTGGCCCTGCTGGTGGCCTTTGGTTTCGGCGCTCTGGCCGGCCTGGTCACCGGACTGATTCACACCCGCCTCGGGGTGAATGACCTGTTTGCCGGCATCCTCACCACGACGGGGCTGTATTCGATCACGTTGCGGCTGATGGGCCGCTCGAACATTCCCCTCACCGACACACCCCGGGGCATCGATCAGCTGCCCGACCTGAGCGCCGGCTTTGACGACGAGTGGGGCCTGGCCCTGACGCTGGTGGTGCTGGGCCTGGTGCTGCTGCTGGCCTTGCTGCTGAGCACCGACTTTGGCCTGGCCCTGCGGGCCTTGGGCAACAACCCGACCATGGCCCGCGCCAACGGCATCAACCAGCGCCGCGGCCTCAACATCGGCATCGCCGCCGCCAATGGACTGGTTGGTCTGTCGGGCGCCCTGGTGGCCCTGTTTCAGGGTTTTGCCGACGTCACCATGGGCATCGGCTCCCTAATTCTGGGTCTGGGGATGGTGATCATCGGCGAATCGATCCTGCGGCCGCGCACCGTGCCCGTGGCCCTGATCGCCGCCGTTGCGGGCGCGGTCGTGTTTCGCGGCCTGATCGCCGTGGCGCTGGCCCTGGGCCTGGAGCCTGTCGATCTGAAGCTGGTCACCGCCGTGCTGCTGCTGGTGGCCCTGGCCGCAGGGCGGCTGCGCATTCCTGGGCTGTCGGCCCAGAGCAAGCCTGAGCCATGAACCGGATCCAGCCATGAGCCTTGCGATCGCCAATCTGAGCTGGGGCCATCCGCTGCCGGGCGGCGGCTGGCGGCAGCTGTTCGACGGCTTCAACCTCAGCTGCCAGAGCGGGCAGTTTGTGGTCGTGATCGGCAACAACGGCAGCGGCAAATCGACCCTGCTCAACCTGATCGCCGGCACCCTCAAGGTGGGTGGCGGCACCATCACCCTGGGGGATCGCCCCCTGCACCGCTACCGCGACCATCGGCGCGCCCGCTGGCTGGGACGGGTGATGCAGAACCCGCTTGAAGGCACCTGCCCCGGTCTCACCATTGCCGAAAACCTGCGCCTGGCCGAACGCCGCCGCCGCAGTGGCCTGTCGGCCTCGGGCCTGCTGGGCCTGCGCCCCAGCCGCGGCGACCGCCACCGCTACCGCGAGCTGCTCGAGCAGCTGGGCATCCCCCTGGCGGGACGGCTCGACACCCTGGTGGGCGAACTGTCAGGCGGCCAACGCCAGACCCTCAGCCTGGTGATGGCCACCCTGGGCGCACCCGAACTGCTGCTGCTCGACGAACACACCGCCGCCCTGGACCCCAAGGCCGAAGCCACAGTGATGGGTCTGACCGAACAGCTGGTCCGCCAGCTGGGCGCCACCACCTTCATGGTCACCCACAGCCTTGAGCAGGCCCTGCGCTACGGCGACCGGTTGGTGATGCTGCGGGACGGCCAGCTGATCGGCGACTGGAGTGCCGGCGAGCGCGCCGGCCTGACGCCCGCGTCATTGCGGGGCCTGTATGGCTCGGCCATAGTGGGCGCCACCGAACCGAACCCCGCCGATGCCCCTGCAGCGCCGTGAATTTCTTGGACTGATGGGCACCGGAGCGGTCAGCTCCGTTGTGCTGGCGGCCTGCGGTCAACTGGGCAGCACCAACAAGGTCAAAGGACCCACCATCGGCATGCTGCAGCTGGTGGACGCCCCCCCGCCGAACGCGGTGCGCCAGGGCTTTGAAGCCGCCCTGGCCAAAGCGGGGTATGCCCCGGGCAAGAGCGTCAACTTCATCCAGAAGGATGCGGCCGGCGAACTGCCCAACACCACCTTGGTGATGAAGAAATTCGTCGCCGATCAGGTCGACATGGTGTTTGCGATCGGCACCCCGCCCCTGCAGGCGGCGATGAAGACCGTGCCCGAGACCACCCCCGTGGTCTTCGCCTATTGCTCGAACCCCTGGGGCGCCGGCGCCGGCACGCCCCCCGGTGGGGTCGGTCAGCACAAGCCCAACGTGGTCGGCACGATCGGCACCAACCCGATGGGCAAAGAGCTGGACCTGGCCCGCAGCATCAACCCCAAACTGAAGACCGTGGGGGTGATCTTCAACCCGGGCGAACCCAACTCCGAATCCGAGGCCCAGGTGCTGCGCGACGAAGCCGCCAAGCGCGGCATCACGGTGGTCGAGCAGTCGGTCGCCAACTCGGGCGAAGTGCTGCAGGCCGCCCAGGTGCTGGCCGGCAAGGCCATTGAGGCGTTCGTGAAGATCGGCGATTACGCCACGATCCAGGGCTTCGGCTCGATCGCCAAGGTGGGCCTTGAAAAGAAAATCCCGGTGTACTCGGTTGATGCCGACGACATCAAACTGCCGGGTTGCCTGGCCACGATCGGCTGGGCCTATTTCGACGATGGCTTTGCCGCCGGCGAGCTGGCGGTGCGGGTGCTTAAAGGCGAGTCGCCGAAGACGATGGCCTTTGAACCCCTCACCAAGACCGAACTGGGCGTGAACCTGGTCACCGCCAAGGCGATCGGTGTGACCGTGCCGGAGGCGGTGATTCAGGACGCCAAAACGGTGATCCGCTGAACTGGGGTCCTCAGAACTGGGGTCCTCTGAACTGAGGTCCTCAGAACTCAGCCTTCGCCTTCAGCGTCACCCATCGGGGTCACCGTCTGGAGCCGGTCATTCAGTTGCATCGCCATCGCCTGTCGGCCGATGGCGAGCACCTTGAGGGTGTCTTCGTGCATGCGCAGCTGGGCATCGGCCACCTGCATGCCCCGCACCAGCTCCTTGATCTCGTCAGGAAGGCCGTTGAGGTCGTAACGCTTGCCCTCAAAGGTGAGCACGGGCGGTTGGTTGGGCATGCCGCCAGGGGGATTGAACCCGGGTGCGTTGATGGGGGGCAGTCCTGCGGCTGAATCCAAGGTGGGGCAAGCATCACTGGCCCGCCACCCTAAAGCCTGTGAGTTGCCCTGACTCAGTCAGAACCCAGGTGAATCAACTGGCGTTCGCAGAACTCGCGGTAACGGCCGCCGCTGGCCATCAGGGCGCCGTGGCTGCCCTGCTCGATGATCTGACCCGCCTCGAGCACCACGATGCGATCGGCGGTCTGCACCGTGGCCAGGCGGTGGGCGATCACCAGCACGGTGCGACCGGCCATGGCCTGATCCAGGCCGCGCTGCACGGCGGCCTCGGCCTCAGCGTCGAGGGCACTGGTGGCCTCATCCAGCAGCAGCACCGCCGGATTGCCCAGCACCGCCCGGGCGATCGCCAATCGCTGCAGCTGCCCCCCTGAAAAGTTGGAACCGCGCTCTTCGATGCGGCTGTCATACCCCTGCGGCAGGGCCTCGATGAACCCGTCAGCGTTGGCGAGCCTGGCCGCCTCGCGGATCTGCTCGCGGCTGGCCGGCCGACCAAAGGCGATGGCCTCGGCCACCGTGCCCGAAAACACGCTGCTTTGCTGGGGCACCAGGGCCACGGCTCGGCGCAGCTCATGGGCCCGCAGGCCGGCCAGGTCATGACCATCGAGCAGCACCTGACCCTGCTGGGCTGTGTTGAAGCGCAGCAGCAGCGAAAACAGGGTGCTCTTGCCGGCCCCCGATGGGCCCACCAGGGCCACCACCTGGCCCGCCGCCACCGTCAGGTCCAGGCCGCGCAGCACCGGCTGGTCGGGGGCGTAGCCGAACGTGACCTCGCGCAGCTCAAGGCGGCCGGCCACCTGGCCCAGGGGCAGGGGCAGGGCGTCCGGGCGATCGGGCGCCTCGACCGGCTCACGCTCGATCTCACGCAGACGCCGCAGCGAGGCCTGACCCTGCTGAAACTCGTTGAAATTGGTGGTCAGGTGGCTGATCGGATCGATCAGCATCAACAGCGCGGTCACGTAACTGCTGAACCCCTGGGCATCGAGGCCTCCGGCCTGGATGCGGGCGGCGCCGATCAGCAGCACCGCCAGGATGCCGGCGGCTTCCAGAAAGCCCACCACCGGGTATTGCAGGGCCAGGAGCTGCTGGGTGCGGTAGCGGGCGCGGCGATGCAGGTCGATCTCTTCTTCAAAGCGCTGCTGCAACCAGGGTTCAGCCGCAAAGGCCCGCACCAGCGGCAGGCCGCCGATCGCCTCGCCCAGCAATCCGGCCAGTTCGCTGACCTGCTTCTGGCTGCGCTCGGCCGCCTGCATCACCCGCGCCCCGAACACGCTCACCAGCACCGCCACCACCGGGGCCAACACCAGGGTGGCGAGCGACAGGGGCCAGTCCAGCCAGACCATGTAGCCGAACACCACCACCAGCTGCAGGGCGCTGGGGGTGGTGTCCTGAATCGTTTTGTAGATGACCTCGCCCACGCGATCGGCGTCCTCGGTGAGGCGGTAGGTGAGGTCACCGGCCGACAACTTCTCAAGCGCGCCAAAATCGAGCCGCTGCAGCCGCGCGAACAGCTGACGCCGCAGGTCCTGGCTGACCAGCAGGGCGGGCTCGGCCAGCAGGCTGTCCTGGCCGAACTGGGCCAGTTTCTGCACCATGAACACACCCAGGGCCAGACCGATCACCCGCAGCACCCGCGGCAGATCGCCGGCACCGATCGCCGGAATCAGCTGACCGGCCAACCAGGCCAGCAGCGGCCAGCAGGCCACAAACACCAGCATGCAAAGGCCACCCCCCAGCAAGGCGCGGCGGTGGGGCAACAGCAGGGGCAGCAGTCGCCGAAAGCCTGCGGTGGAAGGTCGAAGCATGGGGGCAAGCTAAGACCCCCTCGTCACGGCCTCACCGTCATCGGTTCATCGTGGGGGCTTGGGCAGCCGAGCGCCGGGAGGTCATCAACGGGCACCAGGAGGAGGCGAAGGGTTCCGCCAGGCTGTCGATACTTTGTCGAGACAAGGTCGCGAATCCTCACCCACCCCCAGGAGCCCTCTGTGGGCGCGCGGTCAACGCGTTCAGTCCCAATCCGCCAGGGTGCCCCCATGACCCCCAGCAGATAGCGCATGAAGCTCGATCAATTTCTGAAGTGGCAGGGTCTGGTCGGCACCGGGGGTGAGGCCAAGCAACGCATCCAGGCTGGTCACATCAAGGTCAATGGCCTTGTTGAGACCCGACGCGGGAGGCAGTTGGCCACCGGTGATGCGGTCGAGGTCGACGGCCGCGAGGTGCTGGTGATGCCGCAGCAGCGGGGTGGCGATCCCCAGCCCCGGTAGCCCCGAAGGGCGGCGGCTTAGGTTTTGCTTCACACGAGATGAGAGGTGTCCCGGTGCGCAAGGCCGTGATCGCTGGCAACTGGAAGATGCACATGACCTGCGCCGAGACGCGGGACTTTGCCGCCACCTTTCGCCCGCTGATCGCCGATCTGCCGGCTGACCGTCAGATCGTGATCGCGCCGCCGTTCACCGCCATCCCCACCCTGTGCCGTCATCTGGACGGTGCCGGCGTGGCGATCGCCGGCCAGAACGTCCACTGGGAGGAAAAGGGGGCTTACACCGGCATGGTCTCTGCGCCGATGCTGGTCGAGCACGGCGTCAGCCACGCCATCGTCGGCCACAGCGAGCCGCGCAAGTATTACAGCGAGACCGACGAGCAGATCAACCTGCGGGCCCGCACCGCCCAACGCCATGGCCTGGTGCCGATCCTGTGCGTCGGTGAAAGCCTCGACCAGCGCGAAGCCAAGGAAACCGAACGGGTCATCCACCGCCAGATCGAGCAGGGCCTCGAAGACGTCGATCCCACCCGGCTGATCGTGGCCTACGAACCGATCTGGGCGATTGGCACCGGCAAGACCTGCGCCGCCGAAGAAGCCAACCGCATCTGCGCCCTGATCCGCGGCTGGGTGGGTGATCCCAGCGTCACGGTCCAGTACGGCGGCTCGGTCAACACCGCCACGATCGATGACCTGATGGCCCAAAGCGACATCGACGGTGTGCTGGTGGGCGGTGCGTCGCTCGATCCGGTGGGCTTTGCCCGCATCGCCAACTACCAGGTGCCTGCGGCGGTGTGATCCCCGCCGGGCCATTGGTGATGGGGGTGCTCAACCTCACACCAGATTCGTTCAGCGATGGGGGCCGGCTCAGCTCGGCTGATGCGGTCGTGCGCCAGGCCAGCCGCATGCTGGCCCAGGGGGCGACGGTGCTCGACCTGGGCGCCCAAAGCACCCGCCCCGGTGCCACCGAGGTAGGCCCAGCCGAAGAACTGAAGCGGCTGCTGCCCGCCCTGGGGGCCCTGCAGGAGCTGCGCCAGGAGCACCCAGCGCTGCTGCTCTCCATCGACACCTTTCACGCTGCTGTCGCCGCAGCCGCGCTTGAAGCCGGTGCCGACTGGATCAACGACGTGCGCGGCGCCAACGTCACCGCCGGCACAGCAGGCAGAGCCAACGCAGCGGACGACAACAGAGTGCCGGATTGCAGCCTGCGCGATCCGGCCATGCTGCCGCTGATCGCCCGCGCGGGCTGCCCCTACGTGTTGATGCACAGCCGCGGCACCAGCCAGACCATGGACAGCCTGGCCGTCTACGGCGACGTGGTCAGCGAGGTGCGCGCCGAGCTCCAGACCGCCACCGACGCCGCCCTCGCCGCCGGGGTGCGGCCCGAGCAGATCATCTGGGACGTGGGCCTGGGCTTTGCCAAGAACACCGACCAGAACCTGGAGCTGCTGCGCCGGCTGCCCCAACTGATGGCCACAAGCCAAGACATATCAGCAACCCTTCCCTACCCCCTGCTAGTGGGTCCCTCGCGCAAGCGTTTTATCGGCGCCGTGCTCGAGGAGCCCCGCCCGCGCGCCCGTCTGTGGGGGACAGCGGCGGTCTGCGCCCTGGCTGTCCAGGCCGGTGCACGGGTCCTGCGCGTGCACGATGTGGGCCCCATCGCCCAGACCGTGCGCATGGCGGCGGCGATCAGCCCTCGCTGACCCCCTCGATGCGGTCCTCGATCTCCTGGTAAAGCTCCTGCAGCTGGGCGATGTTCTCGTCCGAGGTCTCCCAGTAGCCGCGGCCATTGACCTCGAGCAGGGTGCCGACGATGCGCCTGAAGCTGTGGGGGTTGAGCTCCATCAGCCGCTTGCGCATCTCGGGGTCATTGATGAAGGTGTCGTTGGCTTCTTCGTAGACGAAGTTGTCGACCGCGCCGCTGGTGGCGCTCCAACCCAGGGTGAAGTTGAGCCGCTTGGCCACTTCACGCACACCTTCATAACCGCTGTTGAGCATGCCCTCGTACCACTTGGGGTTGAGCAGCTTGGTGCGTGAATCGAGGCGAATCGTCTCGCTCAGTGAGCGCACCTGGGCATTGGCGGTGGTGGTGTCGGCGATGTAGCTCGCCGGCGCCTTGCCATCCTCACGCAGACCGGCAATCAATTTGGTGGGATCGCTGTCGAAGTAGTGGCTCACATCCGTGAGCGAGATCTCGGCCGAGTCCAGGTTCTGGAAGGTGACATCGGCGGTCTTCATCACCGACTCGAACACTTCGCGGTTCTGGTTCATCTCGCCGGGGTTGTCGGCATTGAACGCAAAGGTCTTACGCGAGAGATACATCTCCTGCAGTTCACCTTCCTCTTCCCAGGTGCTGTTCTCCACCGCCAGGTTGACGTTGGAGCTGTAGCTGCCGCTGGCGTTTGAGAACACGCGGGTGGCCGCATCGCGCAACGAGATCCCGTCCTTGGCTGCCTGCTCGAGGCTGTGCTTGCGCACAAAGTTCATCTCCAGAGGCTCATCGGCCTCGGCGGCCATCTTGACCCCCTGATCAATCAGGGCCATCTGGTTGATGAACAGGTCGCGGAACACGCCGCTGCAGTTGACCACCACGTCGATGCGGGGGCGCCCCAGCTCCTCGAGCGAGAGCAGCTCGAGCTTGTTGACCCGGCCCAGGGAATCGGGCACGGGGCGCACGCCGATGAACCACAGGATCTGGGCCAGCGATTCGCCATAGGTCTTGATGTTGTCGGTGCCCCAGAGCACGCAGGCGATCGTCTCGGGCCAGGCGCCCTGCTCGGCTTTTTGCCGTTCAATCAGCCGATCGACGACCACCTTGGCGGCTGCGATCGCGGCTTTGGTGGGAATCGCCTGCGGATCGAGTGCGTGCAGGTTCTTGCCACTGGGCAGCACACCGGGATTGCGGATGGGGTCACCACCGGGGCCGGGCAGGACGTACTCGCCATCGAGGGCCCGCAGCAGGCTCTCCATCTCGAGATCGGCGCAGACCTGCTCCAGGCAGAACTGCAGGTATCCAAACAGCTTGTCCAGTTCGACCTGATCGACCCCATCGAAGCCGGCTGCCCGGCAGGCCGCCAGCCAGGGGCTGGGCAGCTTGAAGCCGAAGCGCTCGAGCAGATCAAAGAACCAGGCAAAGTTGCGGCGCAGAGTGACGCGGCCATCGGCGCCGGTGACCGCCTTGACCATGGCGCCCACCGCGGTGCGGGATGTCTCGGTGATGACGCGGTTGAGCTCCACATCGGCGAGCACGCCCTCGTCATTGCCCTTGTAGACATCGGCAATGGTGCGGCCCATGCTCTCGGCCAGCAGCGCAGGCAGGGCACGAATGCCGTCTTCATCGCGCTCAAGGGCAGCGATGTTAACCAGGGTGGCGATCGCCTCTTCGGCGGTCGGGGGCTTGCCGATCGTGTGCAGGCCGCAGGGCAGCAGCCGGCTCTCAATCTCCATCAGCTGGCGGTAGACCGCTCCCACGACCCCATCGCGGCCATCGAGGTCCAGCTCGGAGGCATCGACATCGGGCAGCTCGACGTCCTTGTCAAGGTTGCACTGACGTGAGGTCTCAACGATCGCGTTGACGATCTGCACACCGCGGGAGCTTTCGCGCAGCTGCTGGTAGCTGCCCACCAGCTCACCCAGCTCTTTGAGACCTCTGTAGAGACCGGCATTCTCGGCCGGCGGGGTCAGATAGCTGATCGTCTCGGCGTAGCCGCGGCGCTTGGCGATCGTCGCCTCACTGGGATTGTTGGCGGCGTAGTAGTAAAGGTTCGGCAGGGCCCCGATCAGCGAATCGGGATAGCAGGTCTCGCTCATGCCCATCTGCTTGCCGGGCATGAACTCGAGCGAACCGTGGGTGCCGAAGTGCAGCACCGCGTCAGCGCCCCACACCTTCTCGAGATAGGTGTAGTAGGCGGCAAAACCGTGGTGGGGGCTGGCACTGCGTGAATACAGCAGCCGCATCGGGTCACCTTCGTAGCCAAAGGTGGGCTGCACGCCGACGAACACGTTGCCGAAGTGGCGGCCGTAAATCAGCAGGTTGGTGCCGTCGCTATTGAGGTTGCCGGGGGGCTTGCCCCAGTTCTCTTCGAGTCGCTCGGAGTAGGGCGTCAGGCGCTCGTACTCCTCGACGCTCATGCGGTGGGCGATGGCCAGTTCGGGCGAGCCCTCCATGGCCTCCGGGTCCTTGAGGACCGCCTCCATCAGCTCCTTGCTGGTCTTGGGCAGGCCGCTGACGTCGTAGCCCTTGGCGGCCATCTCTTCCATGACCCGGTGGATCGAGCCGAAGACGTCCAGGTAGGCCGCGGTGCCGACGTTGCCCTTGTCCGGCGGGAAGCTGAACACCGTGATTGCCAGCTTCTTGTCGGTGCGGGGCTTGATCCGCAGCGACGCCCAGCGGATGGCCCGCTCGGCGATCGCATCGACCCGGTCCTGCAGGGTGTGGGCCTTGCCGGTGGCATCGTCACGGCCGCTGAGCACGATCGGCTCGATCGCGCCGTCGAGCTCAGGGATCGCGATCTGCAGCGCCACCTGCACCGGGTGCAGACCCAGGTCGCTCTCTTCCCACTCTTGGGTGGTCTGGAACACCAGTGGCAACGCCACCATGTAGGGGCGATTGAGCTTCTTGAGCACCTCGATCGCTTTGGGGTGGTCCTGCCGAGCGGGGCCGCCCACCAGGGCGAAACCGGTCAGCGAGACGACGCCATCGACCAGGGGCTGGTCCGGATTCAGCGGGTCATAGAAGAAGGCATTGACCGGCTTGGTGAAATCCAGACCACCGCAGAACACCGGGATCACGGTGGCGCCGCGGAACTCCATTTCCTGGATCACCGCCACGTAGTGGGCGTCGTCACCGGTGACGATGTGGCTGCGCTGCAGCACCAGGCCGATCACCGGCCCCTTGCGGGCGGCATCGCTCAGATCGCTACGGCTAGAGGTCCAGTTGAGGTATTCCTTGAGGTCCTCGAACATGGAGGGGGCCAGGGGATGCCAGATGCCCAGGTCGGGGAAGACCACCGGCTCGGCCACCTGGAGCTCGGGGCGCTCAGAGGCGTCAGTCCCCTTGCGCGGGTACACATATTTGTCGGCCAGCATCAACAGGAAATTCCTGAGGTTGTCCGGCGTGCCGCCCAGCCA
>JAIXOF010000050.1 GCA_027486935.1 Cyanobium sp. C1_MAG_00004
CATCGGCAGGCGCATGATGCCGGTGGCAGCAAAGTCGCCCGGAGCGTTAGCGGTGTTGGCGGTGGAGCTCGCCGAGACATCGCCGTTGATCACACCCATGCCGGTGAGGCTGCCGTTGGAAGCACTGGTGAAGTCCAGGCTGTCGATGCCCATGGCCGAGAAGTCGGCGCTGGCATCGGCAAGGCTGGTCACGCCTTCTGCAGTGGAGCTACCGGTGATGGAAGCGTTAGCTGTGAGGCTGCCGATACCGCCGGTGGTGAAATCTGAAGCCTGCATGCCGGTGGCATCCAGAGTCAGCTCAGCCATCGCCTGATCAAGCAGATCGTCGCCAGTGCTTTCGGCATTGGCGGTACCCACCAGCTTGGCGGTAGAGCTCAGCAGTCCATCAGACGCTGTATCCATCGACAGGTTGTCGATGCCCATGGCGACTTGGCTGGCGTAGGCCTCTGCATCACCAGTGACGCTTGAGGCAGCGGCATCCACGGTGCCCTGAGCCAGGGCGGTGAGGCTGCCCACACCACCGATGTCGAGGTCGAGGCCGGAGGAGATACCGGTGACGGAAGACCCCGTGGAATCCGCCAGTGCATCACCACCTGTGGTGGCGGCGACGGCATCAGCGTTCACGAAAGCCTGAGCCTTAAGGGTGGCATCAGAGGCCACGAAGATGTCGTTGGCATCCATGCCGGTGACAGCAAGGTTGCGGGCCGCATTGGCCCCTGTGTCGCCATCGACACTGGCAGCGTTAGCGACGGCATCAACCTGGGCAGCCGCCGTGAGGTTGGCGATGCCGCCCACCTGCAGATCGTTGATGGAAGCACCAGTGGCAGCGTCACCCCAGCCGGCTTCCGCATTGGCATCGCTGCCGGTGCTGGAAGCATTGGCCTTGATCGAACCCATGGCGGTGGCCGCGATGGTGGCGTCCGAGGAGACGTCAGTCAGGCCAAGGTCATTGAGACCAAAGGCAGCGTCGTTCTGGGCGAAGGCATCGACATCACCACCCTCGACGTTGCTGGCATTCGCCGTGAAAGCGAAGTTGGCTTGGGCGGTGATGCTGGCGGTACCACCAACACCCAGATCCTCGAGCTCAGCAGCAGCGATGAAATCGCCATTGGCATCGGCCGTTGCTGAACCTTCTGTGGTGGCAGCGGTGGCGGTGCTGTTGATCGTGGTCAGACCCTTGAGGGTGGCGTCACTGGCAACAATGATGTCTGAGGCGTCAAAACCCCAAGCATCTGATGCGTTCCCGGTTGCTTCAGCCCCGCCGCTCACGTTCTTGGCGCTTGCCGAGGAGGTGAGGCCGGCTTGACCGGTGATGTTGCCGATGCCACCAATCTCGACGTTATCGAGATAGGCGCCTTCTACATAATTAGAGACTTCAGCGGTGGCGCTGGCCATGGGGCCAGCGGTGCTTTCAGCCGAGGCTTGCAGGCCGATGGAGGCCAGGCCAGCGATGGTGGCATCAGAGGCCACATTGGTGCCAACAAATGCCTCAAGGCCGTCGACTGCATTGAGGGAAGACAGGGCCTCGGAAGCACCACCTTCGACGTTGCTGGCAGTCGCTTTGCCAGAGAAGGCCACTTGACCCTTGATGTTGGCGGTACCGCCAACTTCGAGGGTGTCGAGACTTGCACCTTTGAGCAACTCAGCTGCTGAGGTGGCATCAGCTGCACCATCGGTGGTCGCAGCCAGACCCTGCATGGTCAGGTTTGCGATGCCCTGGATCGATGCATCAGAGCTGATGGTTGTGGCGTCGTTGGCCTGCAGGCCCACAGCCAGGTCAGTGAGATCGGCAGACGCGGTGGCAGCGCCAGTGACGTTGGCGGCATCGGCCTTGGATCCGAAGGTCACCTGACCACCGACGGTGCCCACACCACCGATTTCGGTGAGTTGCAGGTCGGCACCCTTCAGGGTGTCGGCACCTGCAGAGGCGCTGGCATCGCCACCAGAGGTGGAGGCGGCGCTGGCGTTGTTGGTGATGCTGGCCAGACCGGTCAGCGTGGCGTCCGAAGCGACGTCAATCGAAGTCAGGTTGGTCAGACCTTGAGCAGCGCTCAGATCAGCAGTAGCGGCAGAGTCGCCAACAACGGTTTGACCCGACGCATTGGCCCCGTAGGTGGCTTGACCGGTGACGGATGCAACCCCACCCACATCGAGGGTGTCGAGCTCGGCACCGAAGACCTGATCGGCAATCGAGGAGGCAGCGGCATCACCAGCGGAGGTGAACGCGCTGGCGTTGTTGGTCAGGCTGCTGAGGCCCTGCAGGCTGGCATTCGAGCTGACGTCAATCTCAGTGGCCCGCATGCCCACCTGGAAGGTGTCCAGTTCAGAATTGGCGGTGGCTACACCTTCAACCGAGTTGGCCTGGGAGGTGATGGTGTTAACAGCTTTGCCGAGACCCTGAAGGGTGCCGCCAACGGTGAGCTCCTCGAGGCCTTGGATACCAGCGGCCTCAGTTACAAAGGCGTCTGCGGTGGCATCGCCAAGAGAGGTTGCAGCGGTCGCTTTGGCGCTGGTGGTGGAAACACCGCTTACGCCGGCATTGGAAGCAACCGTGACATCGTTGTCACCTTGGAGGCCGGAGTTGAAGAGAACGGTTGATTCGGCTTCGCTGTTGCCGGTGACGTTGTCAGCTTTGGCGAGGGAAGAGCCGGTGGACGTTGTTTGAAGCGTGGCTTCGGCATCAACGTTGACGTTGATGTTCTGTAAGCCGGCTGCACTGATGGTGTCAGTGGAATTCGAAAGAGCCATGTCCGTAAGGGGTGACTTGTGGGGTTGAACGTGAATCATTCAGCCCCACCTGGGGGCTTGATCTGAAGTTATGCCCCCCGAGATGCCCATGTCGATATTGCTGGGCCATGAATCCTGTATGCCTTCGGCTTTGTCAAGCCAGCGAAAGAAACGGGCCTGACTGGATGCCAATGCTTCAAATACGCAGATGTGTATACAGAAACCTGTCAACGCATTTGTATGTATCGCCGTTGAAGCAATACGTGCCGAAAGGACTGCAGGCCATCGGATATGAGCTCCGGAACGATGACTGGATTCGCGATGCCGACCGCCAATCACGGGCACCCAACCAACCACCGGCGCTTGGCCAAGGGGACAACCCGGCGATCGGGGGGTAGCGCCTTATCGCTGATCGGCTTTGCTTCGGCGTTGCTTATCAGTGCCCTTGAAGCCCTTCGCGGCTCGTTTTCAACGGCGCTCAACGGGGTGTTTTGGGGGTTTTGAAGCCCCAAACCGCCGCAACCCAGCGGCAACGGTGCACCACCTGTGTCAAAAGACAGGGAAAACTGGCCCCACTTGCTCAGCCAGAACCCACCGTCACCATCAACGGCAGTAAAGACACGCAGTGGAGAAACACTCCCTTGGTCATGGCAGCCAGGCGGGCAGTGGGCGTATCTCAACAGCGGCATACTGCTGGAGACCCGCGGCCTCAGCCATGCAGCGCCTGTGCTGCCTGCTCGTTCAGCAGCACCACCAGCCAGATGGGCAGTGCGGGCCGGCCTGATCGCGGCCCAGCCAGGCCAGGGCGCGGATTGCTTGGCCGGCAGGGATCGGCCAGCAGGAACTGCCAACGGGGTGCCTGGTGCAGGGCCTGATCCACCGCGTCCCGCTTACCGAGGGCCAGGAACTCCTTGGCAGCCAGAAGGCTTCCCTCGGGCCGACGGCTCGCTGCCTCCATGATCTGGGCACTGAGTGCGGTCGTGGCAGTTCCGGTGCGTCGTCTCTTGCACTGATGTGTCAGAAGCGCACGCACGTTTCTGACACTCTGTCCAAGGCCTTGTCGCCCCTGTTGCCCCCCCGCGGCCAGGTCGACAAAGACAACCCGACCAACCGAATTGGACACAACGGTGATGCTGCGGGTGGTTCAGGCCAAGCCGCCGTACTCATCCAGCAGCGCGATCACATCTCGGG
>JAIXOF010000061.1 GCA_027486935.1 Cyanobium sp. C1_MAG_00004
TGCTCGAGGCCCAGAAACACCGTGAATCCGGCGGCCAGATAGCCACCGACCCGGTGCGGGGGCAAGGCAGCTATCCCCTGGGGCAGCATGTGAAACAGGGCCCCGCCCAGCAGTGAGCCGGCGGCCAGGGCAATCAGCGGCAGCAACAACTGCTGCTGACGGCGGCTTGAGAGAAACACCGTCAAGCCGCCCACAAGGGTGAACAGTGTCATCAGCAAACCGCCGGCGGTGATGGTGAGCAGCGCCCTCAAGCCCGCCACCACAACCACGCCTCGCGGTTGATCAACACCCCGACACCGGTTAGCAACCCCATCAGGATCACCTGGTCAGTTCGCGAGTCAGGGATGCGGATGTCGGCGATCAGATGCATCACGTTGGTGATGCTGTAGAGGACGCTGAACCAGAATTGGGACGCTCTCCAGGGCCCGGTCCCGCTCCAGCTCCCTGGGGCCGAGAGGGCATGCACCACCAGCAGAAGGGCCAGCATCGGCAACACGAAGTAGATCAGCATCGCCAGAAAAAGCCTCGGCACCCGCTTGGCTGGCACCTGGCTTTCGATCTCCACCGGCAGGCCGTGGAACAGGGGCATCAGACCCAGTTCCACGTGATACACCATCAGCAGCAACCAGGCGGTCCACAGTGCAGCCAGACGCACGCCGTGGTCGATGGCTGCAGGGGATGACAAGGCCAATGTGGAGAACTGATGCCAGTGTTGCCAGCGGCGGAGCCCATGGGGCGGCTCACGCTGCTGCAGAACAGCCGCGGAGCCTCACCAATGACAAACTGCGCCAAGCGCACGACGAGCGATGGTGCTGAACCTGCGATTGCAGCTGGCCTGCTCCCTTGTCGCCGCAATGGCTCTGGGGGGATGCGCCAGCGATGAGGGCGGGCTGCAGAGCCAGAAGCTGGCCCTGATCAAAGGCAGGGGTGAGCTGATCTGCGGCGTCCAGGGAACGCTGCCCGGCTTCAGCAGCGTCGACAGCGACGGCAGCTACAAGGGGCTGGATGTGGACATCTGCCGGGCAACCGCTGCGGCGGTGCTCGGCGATCCGAACAAGGTTGAATTTCGCGATCTCAACCCCAGTGAACGCTTTGCCGCCCTGGCCAGCGGTGAGGTGGATCTGCTGTCCCGCAACACCACATACACCCTCAGCCGTGACGCGGCGGGGGGCAACGGCCTCAGTTTTGCACCGGTGGTTTTCTATGACGGCCAGGGTCTGATGGTGCCCAAGGCCAGCGGCATCACCAGCGTCAAGGGGTTGAGCGGCAAGCCGATCTGCGTCGAGACCGGCACCACCAGCGAGCTCAACCTGGCGGACCGCATGCGCGAGCTGAAAGCCCCGTACACCCCGCTCAAATTCCAGACATCAGATCAGACCTACGCCGCCTACCTGCAGGGCCGTTGTGTTGCCGTGACCACCGACCGCTCCCAGTTGGCGGCCAAGCGGACCGGCTTCCCCAACCCCGAGGCCCACGTGCTGCTGCCCGATGTGATCAGCAAGGAGCCGTTGGCTCCCGCCACCGTCAACGGCGATCCGTTGTGGAGTGATGCGGTGCGCTGGACGGTTTACGGGCTGATGCAGGCCGAGGAACTCGGCATCACCCAGACCAACGTCGATGCCAAGGTCGCCAAAGCGAAGGCCAACCCCAACCTGGCGGATCTGCGCCGTTTCCTTGGTGTCGAAGGCGATTTTGGCAAGCAGGTGGGGCTGAGCCCCGACTTTGTGGTCAGGGCGCTCAAAGCCGTCGGCAACTACGGCGAGATCTTTGAGCGCAACGTTGGCAGCGGCTCGGTGCTCAAGCTGGAACGGGGTCTGAACCGCTCCTGGAAGGACGGTGGTCTGATCTACTCGCCGCCGTTCCGATGAAGGGGACCCCCTGGTGGCGCAACAGACGCCTGCTGCCCCTGCTGATCCAGGCGGCGGTGGGTCTGACGATCCTGGTGGTGATCGCCTTTCTGCTGGGCAATCTGGTGCGCAATCTGAGCGCCGCGGGCCTGCTGCTGAGCTGGCGCTGGCTCAACCTTCCAGCCGGCTTCGATGTCTCGGAAACTCTGCTGCCGTTCAACGCCGAGCTGCCTTACTGGCGCGCTCTGCTGGCCGGCCTGGTCAACACCCTGCGGGTGGTGGTGGTGGGCCTGGTGGGGGCAACCGTTCTGGGCACCCTGGTGGGCACAGCTGCCTTCAGCAGCAATGCCCTGCTGAAGCGTCTGGCCCGGGCTTATGTCGAGCTGATCCGCAACGTGCCGCTGCTGTTGCAGCTGCTGTTCTGGTACTTCGTGATCTTTCTGAGCCTGCCCGATGGCCCAGCTGCCCTGCGGCTGCCGGGACTGGTGCTGGCCAAGTCAGGTCTTTATCTGGGGCCCAGTGCGCTCGTCGACGGGGTCTGGCAGGGACCTGCGCGCATCACCCTGGAATTCGGAGCCCTGCTCACCGGGCTGGTGATCCACAGCGCCGCCTTCATCGCCGAGGTGGTCCGGGGTGGAGTGGCGGCGATCCCCGGGGGCCAATGGGAAGCGGCCCGGTCCCTGGGTTTGACCCACCGCCAGACCCTGGCCCGCATCGTGCTGCCCCAAGCCCTGCGGGTGATCGTTCCAGGGCTGAACAGCCAGTACATCTCTCTGGCCAAGAACTCATCGCTGGCCATCGCCTGCGGCTACAGCGACCTGTATGCCGTGGCCGAAACCACCCTCAACCAGACCGGTCGGGCCGTGGAGGTGGTGCTGATCCTGCTGGGCACCTACCTGACCCTCGATCTGGCGATCTCGGCGCTGATGAACCGTCTCAACCGGCTCGTGCAGATCCAGGAGCGCTGATGGACCCACGACTCAAGTCCCCATCCCGGCTGGCCCGCCTGCGCCGCGACCTATTTGGCACCCCCCTGGACGGGGCGATCACGATCGCCCTGCTGGCCGCCCTGGGAGCAGGCGCCCAGGCCTTGCTGAACTGGGCCCTCAGCCGCGCGGACTGGGCCGTGATTCAGGCCAACAGCACCCTGCTGGCGGTGGGCCGGTACCCCATGGCGCAGCAATGGCGGCTGTGGCTGCTGACGGGGCTGCTCTGCAGTGCGACCGGTGCCAGCTGGGGGCTGCTACGGCGGCGTTCTTGGCCCCGCAATGACCGCATCGCCGCTGGCCTGCTGCTCGCCATGGCCCTGGTGGTGCCGGCGGCACTGGAGTTGGGGCTGGATGTGCGGGCCCGATGGTGGGCCATCGCAGGGCTGCTGTTGCTGGCCCGTTGGGCAGCAGGGCGTTGGAGCCACCGACTGCCCCTGATCTGTCAGAAGCTGTGGCCCCTGGCCTGGCCGGGGTTGTACGTGCTGGGCCTGGGGCTGATCGGCGGTGGCCTGGGTCTGCAACCGGTGCGCACCTCCCAGTGGGGGGGCCTGCTGCTGACCCTGATCGAAGCAAGCTTTGCGATTGTGCTCTGCTTTCCCCTGGGGATTGCCCTTGCCCTGGGACGCCGCAGCGAGCTGCCCCTGCTGCGGTGGGGATCGACGATCTACATCGAGTTCATCCGTGGGGCACCGCTGATCACGCTGCTGTTTCTCGGTCAGAACATCCTTGGCTTCCTGCTGCCTGGAGGACTGGCCCCCGATCGGGTCTGGCGCGCAGCCTGGGTGCTGACCTTCTTTGCGGCCGCCTATGTGGCCGAGGCGGTACGGGCCGGTCTGACCGCCCTGCCCCGTGGTCAGGTCGAAGCGGCCCGCTCGTTAGGCCTCAACAGCCTGCAGACCGTTCTGCACGTGGTGCTGCCCCAGGCCCTGCGCGTGGCCCTGCCGGCCACCGTGGGCCAGTTCATCACCCTGCTGCAGGACACGACCCTGCTGTCGCTGATCGGCCTGCTGGATCTGCTGGGCACTGCCAGGGCGATCATGGCCAACCCGGATTTCCTCGGCCGCAACGCCGAGGTCTACCTGGTGTTGGCCGTGCTCTTCTGGTGCTGCTGCGCCGCCCTGGGGCTGGGCTGCAGGGCCCTGGAACATCGCCTCAACCGCCACAGCTCCACCGCCAGCCGATGACCCAAGTCAGTCCCCTCCAAGCCAAGGACCGCGAACCGCGAGCCGTGATGATCGAGGCGCGCAACGTCGAGAAGTGGTACCCCAACGGCTACCACGCCCTGCGCGGCGTCGACCTGACCGTGCATCAGGGCGAGGTGGTGGTGATCATGGGGCCCTCGGGTTCGGGAAAGAGCACCTTCCTGCGCACCTTCAACGGTCTGGAGGAGTTTCAGTCGGGCTCGATCGTCATCGACGGCATGGCCCTGGGCAACGACCTGCGCCAGATCGGAGCGGTTCGCCGGGAGGTGGGGATGGTGTTCCAACAGTTCAACCTGTTTCCCCACCTCACCGTGCTCGACAACCTGACCCTGGCCCCGACCCTGGTCCGTGGGCGCAGCAAGGCGCAGGTTCAACACCAGGCTCTTGAACTGCTCGAACGGGTGGGCATTCATGAACAGGCTCATAAATACCCGGGTCAGCTCTCGGGCGGGCAGCAGCAGCGGGTGGCGATCGCCCGTTCGCTGTGCATGGAGCCACGCCTGATGCTGTTTGACGAGCCCACCAGCGCCCTGGATCCTGAGATGGTGCAGGAAGTGCTGCTGGTCATGCTGGAGCTGGCTCGCGGCGGCATGACGATGGTGGTCGTCACCCACGAGCTGCGCTTTGCCCGCCAGGTGGCCGATCGGGTTGTGCTGATGGCAGAGGGTGAGGTGGTGGAAATCGCACCACCCGAACAGTTTTTCAACACACCGCAGCACCCGCGCAGCAAACAGTTCCTCAGCCAGATCAGCTGAACCGGATTCGAAGCAGCCTCTCTAGCTTCAGGCAGGGCCACCAGTGGTGATTGCTGAGCGAAGACTGCATGAGTGATCGCGCCTGGTACCGCAGGTTGTCGCGCTGGTCGGCCAGACGCACCGGCAAGTCGTCGACCTTTGCCATCGCCTGCGGCGCCATTCTGTTGTGGTTGATCAGTGGTCCACTGTTCGGCTTCAGCGACACCTGGCAACTGGCGATCAACACCGCGACCACGATCATCACGTTTCTGATGGTGTTCCTCATCCAGAACACCCAGAATCGCGATGCCGAGGCTGTGCAGATCAAGCTTGATGAGCTGATCCGCGCCACGCAAGGGGCCCACAACGCCCTGCTCGATCTGGAGGAGCAGACCGACCAGGAACTGGATCTGCTGCGGGACCGCTACGAAGCTCTGGCCCGAGATGCCCAGCAGCAAGTGCGCGAAGGCAACGTCGACACCAACAATCCTGATGTGTGAACAGGTGATGACGGAACCAGCTCAGAACAGATCCAGCGACAGCTGCTGGGGGTCTGGCAAGGCCTTGCGCGATCGGCCTGAGGCCCTCAGGCCCGAACGCCTGGAGCCATGACGGTGCTGAATGGCATCAGCCGCTTCGGCAAAGCCGGCCTCGCGGCGCAGCGACCAGAGACGATCACGGGCCACCGCCGCAGCCCCCTGCCAATCGACGATCGGCTGGGGGTAATCGCGCCCCAGAACACAACCGCTGCGTTGCTGGATGGCGGCATCCATGGTCCACGGTTGGTGCAAGTGCACCGCAGGGACCGCCCGCAGTTCGGGTAGCCAGCGGCGCACAAAGGCGCCATCGGGGTCGTGGTCCTGGGCCTGTTTGAGCGGGTTGTAAATGCGAATCGTGTTGATCCCGGTGCTGCCCGACTGCATCTGACACTGGCTCCAGTGAATGCCGGGTTCGTAATCCACAAACATGCGCGCCAGGTGCAGACCGCTGTCGCGCCAGGGCAGCCAGAGCTGATAACTGGCGACCGACATCAACATCGCCCGCATCCTGAAGTTCAGCCAACCGGTGGCGACGAGCGAACGCATGCAGGCATCGACAAACGGCAGGCCCGTACGGCCCGCTACCCAGGCCGCGAGCCGCTCGGCTGACGGTTCGCGCAGCCCCCGGGTCAGGGGGTGCAGTTCGCTGAACTCGAGCGACGGCTGATCCTCAAGCTTCTGGATGAAATGGCAGTGCCAGTGCAAGCGCTCTTCAAAACGTCGCAGCGCCAACGACCAGCGCGCACCATCGGCCTGCTCCTGCAGACAGGCCCGTCGGGCCCGTGAGGCCTGCACCACCTCCTTCAACGAGAGGGTGCCCCAGCTGAGGTGAACCGACAACCGCGAACAACTGTGGACGGCCCGCGACGGGCTCGACAGGCCCCACTGGTATTGGCGGCTGCGCTGCTGCAGAAACCCCTGCAGCAGCACCAGTGCGGCACGACGGCCGCCCGGCTGGGGCTGCTCGCTGGTGTCATCGGCCAGGCCCAGGGCCGCGGCGGTGGGGATCTCACCCGGCACAAGAGCAGGCAGGGGTTGCAGGGCCATCGGTTCGGGCCACGGGGCCTCGGACATGCGCGCCTCCCAACGGCGGGCCCAACCCTGACGGCTGGCCAAGGGCCGAACCACACCGAACTGGGGGAGCTCAACCCAGGGGATCCCCTGACTGCGGGCCCAGGCCGCAACCTGACGGTCACGGGCAAAGGTCCAGCCATTGCCGGTCTCCTCGTGACTCCACAGACCGGCGATGCCGAGCCGCTGCTGGGCCCGTTGCAACACTGCCAGGACCGCTCCCCGGCGCACCACCAAAGGCATGCCCAGGTCTGCAAGCGCGCCGCGCAGGTCGATCAGGCACTCACGGCAGAACGACCAGTGGCGCGCCGAGACATCACCCTGCTGCCAGAGCTCGGGCTCGATCACATAAAGCGGCAGCACCGCCCCGCGGCGCGCAGCCTCGAGCAGGGGGGCGTGATCAACGGTGCGCAGATCCCGCTTGAACCAGACCAGTTGCACAGGACCCAAGAGCGCTCACCGCGGGGGCCGAAGGGCGGCATTGTGGCGAACCGACCAGGGTCACCGCTCGTTAAGGTCTCGCCCATGAAGGCCCCCGACGCACTGCGCTCCCGCCTGGAGCAGATCCCCGGCATGGAGACGGGTCATAGGCGCTTGGTCGTGGTGCTGAGCCAGCTGGGCGACTTTGACAGCCTCGAGTACGCGCAGGCGCTCGTGCCCGCATTGCCTCGGCTGGCGGCTGCTGGCATCAACCTGCAGGCGATCGGCATCGGTGACGAGGCTGGTGCTGATCGGTTCTGCCAATACACGGCGCTACCGCGCCAGCGCTTGCAGGTCGATGGCGAACCGACGCTGCATCGCGCGCTCGATCTGTATGGCGGCCTGAGCACACCGGCGGGTCCTTGGCCAGCCCTGCTGTTGATGTGCGCCGGCATCGGCTCCCCCGGAACCCTGGCCGAGGTGCTGCGGGGATACAGCGGCGACCGGACGGCACCGGAACGCCTTGGTGCTGATCAAGTGGTGCAACTGGGCAATCTGCCGCCGATTTCGGGAGTCTTGTTTGACCGGTTGGGGCAGGGCTACCTGCGGCCGTTCGAGCTGGCCACGGTGCGCCTTCAGAACATGGTCGAGGTGCTGAGCCACTGGCGCACCTACGTGCCCCGGGACGACTTCATCAGCCAACGGGGCGGCACCTACCTGCTGGCCGAGGACGACACCCTGCTGTACAGCCACCGCGATCGGGGCATTCTGGGGTTCTCGGGCACGATGGCCAAACCGTTGAGCTTTCTCGATCCCTACTTAGGCAGCTGACCGTTGACGCTGATCGGGCATCGGGGGTGGCTCAGGAGGTTGCATCAGCGGCACCACGACGCTGCTCACTCCGAGCATCACGAAGGACGCGGCACCCAGCAACGCCAACAACCGCAGAACGAGACTGCGGCCAGGATCCACCAAAGGCTCATCGTCATCCAAGGGGGCCTGAGGGCGTTTGGCGTTCGGCACAGGACAGGCTGACGTTGGCGTTGGTGTTGGTGGAGGCTTGGGCGTCGAAGCACCCTGCCGTTGCTAGCACGAACGCAGCACTGGGATCGGGACCATGAAGCGCGCTCATCAGCAATCCATGCCCGTTCCATTGCGCCCAACCCTGGGCAGCCTCATTGGCCTGTTGATGCTCGTGCCACCGGTGCTGGCCCAAGCAACCGATGGCGCGGTCGTCACCACAGAGAGCGGGCGGATTCGAGGTGTGGTGCGCCATGGGGCGCTGGAATTCCGCGGCCTTCCCTATGCAGCGCCACCCACCGGAGCGGGGCGCTGGGCTCTGCCCAAGGCCGCCCAGCCATGGACGGGCATCCGCGATGGCTCTGCCTTTGGCCCCGCCTGCCCACAGGAGGCCCGCTTCGGGATCACGGAACGCAGTGAAAATGAAGACTGCCTGACACTGAACATCAGCGCGCCCGCAGACAGACGAGCAGGAGAAAAGCTGCCGGTTTTTGTCTACATCCA
>JAIXOF010000045.1 GCA_027486935.1 Cyanobium sp. C1_MAG_00004
GACGATCTCGTCCACCAGCAGCAGCACGCCCCGCTTGGTCCCCGTCTCGCGCGCAGCCGCCAGCATGCAGGTCTCAATTGCCAGGTCCACCGAAAGCGGCCCTGCTGGCAACAGCCGCGCCAAGGCGCTGAGCCGCATCGCGGTGGGGTCCAAGAAGAAGGAGTACAGGATCCGGAGCGCGAGGCCCGTCTCCACGTCAGCATCGTAGGTGTTGAACGCGGGGTCAGTGCCGCTGTTGAAGGTGACCGTGATGGGGACGCTGCGGTTGAGGATGCCCCGCATCTCCTCGTCGTGGCAGTGCTCCTCCGTCCAGAGGCCATGCGCGGACATGAGCGCCACCGTGTCCAGCATGGCGCTCTTGCCGCCGCCGGGGGCGCTCTGCAGCGCCACCAGCGGGTTGACTAGGCGGTCTCGGGCCGACGCTGCCACGCCCCCTCGCATGACCTTCCGCTCCACAAAGGCCGCGGCAATGGCCCGCATCGTCTCTTTCCGCACCGGCTCCACATGCTCGACGAACGCCTGGGCTATCTCGTTGGACGCATAGGCCTCCTTTACCTTCGTTCCCGACAAGAAGGGCTTCTCAGTGAGGCAGTGAGGCCGCAGGAGCTGCGCGCCGCGGCGGCGGGCCTCTGCCGGCACGCACGCATCCAGCGATGCCAGCAGCGCCTCGGGGCTGGACAGGCTCAGCTTGGCTGCGAGTGAGCAGGGCAGACACGGGGCGCGGGCGAGAGGAGAGTGAGCTGCTGCTGCTGCTGCTGCTGCTGCTGCTGGCGGCACGATAGCGGGGCGAGCGCGCGGGTGAGACAAGGGCAGCTGTCAGCTCACCTCCAGCGGATGCGGGGACAGCCAGCGTGCCTGCCACCTTGACCACGATGCTGGCGCCGCTCTGCAGCGCCGGCAGGGCGGCCAAGGCCTTCCGCGACGGCAGGGCCGCCGCCTCCACGCGCAGCACGGCGTCCGTGTCCTCGTCCACCTGGGCCACGTGCAGGGTGACGGCGCTCAGCGGCCCCTTGAGCTGCAGCTCGTGCATCACCTGCTTGGTCAGGCCCGCCACCGTGGCACTGCCATTCACGGTCATCTCCGCCCAGACAGGGTCGCCCTCGCGCTGCACGTAGAGCGTGAGGGCGCCACTGGCCGCCGCTGCCGCGGGGGTAGGCGCCGAAGCGGCGGCGGAACCGGCGCCCGCAGCCGCGTCCACGGCGCCCGAGCCGGCGATGCCGCGCAGCTCCGTCGCGGCGCTGCCCGGCGGCACCATCGCCGCAGCAGCATGCTTGAAAGACGCAGCCACCTCGTCTGCCGGCGCCTTGGCGGCGCTCGGACGCGCTGCCGCGCCGTGCGGAGGCGAAACGTGCGCGCTCAACGGCGACGACGGCGCGCCCGCCTCCGGCTCGGCCGCCGCCTCCGCAGGCCCGCCCTGGAGCTCTGCCGCCGCAGCGGCGCGGGAAGTCGATGTGCTACTGCGCTCAGAGCCAGCTGCAGCACGCAGCGGCGCGGAGTTCTGCTCCTGCGTGACGCGCTTGGCCTCGCCGGCGACAGGGGTCGAAGTGGGCGCGCCGGCGCCGCGGCCCGCGGACGCCCAGCGCGCCGTCACGGAGAGCGCTGGACGCGCGATTCCGGCGGCATGGTACACGGCACGGGCTGCAGGAGTGTGGGAGTGGGCGTTGGGAGTGGGATGGAGCACAGTCAGCCGCCCGAATCGCTGCGCGCCTCGTCGTCCGTCACGCGACGCTGGCGCGCGCTCTCTTCCACCCGCCAACTCACCGGCGGCGACGCCGCGAGACAGCGAAAGGGCGGCGCGCATGACAACTGAAGAATGCGGTACAGTGAAGGTGATGCGCGCAAAAGCCTGTCAGAGCTCAGGCGTTGCGCCTGGCTCACCTCCCCTTCTTGGGACGCGCCCAATCGAAGTGAGGGTCCGCCGGCTAGCCGTTACGCGGGGCCGATGGTGCCGCTTTCACGGCGGGACCAGCAGACTTAGGCTTCAAAGAAAGCTAACGATGATGAAACAGGCGCGCAGACGCGCAGCGTGGAGCGCGCAAAAGAGGGGCGATTGGGGGAGGAGGAGAGGGCTGGGCGATCCTGATGGAAAACGAGAAGTGGGCTCCTCGCGCGACGAAGCGACGAGGGCCCTCGTCGACTGTAAACACCGCTTGGTGAGTGCCCGGCCTACCTCTCCCTTTGATCGTGCGGTTGGAGGCGGCCCTTCAGATGAGGATGTGGTCAAAGTGTCGTGTTGCAAGCGAAAAAAGGGGAAGGGGAGAGTAGGGCGTCTTTGTTCGGTACAAGTTCGGTACAAGCTCGGTAATCGGGTTTTTGGCCTTTTGTACCGAAAGTACCGAAAAAATCCGCACTTTGCACACAATTCCCACTCACAGGCGAGCGAACCTTCCTCGCAGGCTGTGAGCGCTTGCGCGCGCCGGCGCCCGCGCCCGCTCCCGAGACGGAGGAGGACGCTGAGGAGGAGCACGAATCGGAGCCGTCATTCCCAGCGTTTCCCTCGGTGGAGCTGTCGGTCATGTCCACGATGCGCTCGGCGTCGGGGCTGTCAACGGCGGCGAGTGGGCGGGGCGCAGGAGCGGGTGCAAAGGTGTTCGGAGGGGGGCCCGCGCCATCGGCAGCGAGCGCGCCGGCAATGTCAGCCATTTTTCGGTACAACTCGGTACAGTACCGAAGTACCGAACCGTCACAAAGCTCCCCTCGGTACTCGAAGTACCGAAAAAGGGGACGGGAAAGGGTGTGTGTACCGAAACGGTACCGAAAGTGAATTACGGTACCGAGCAAAGACGCCCTAGCAGCACCGTGTGCGCGGGCGACAGCTCTCGGGTCGTTTCCAGTCGTCCTCCGAAAATGCGCGCCGCCGCCGCCCTTGCGGC
>JAIXOF010000044.1 GCA_027486935.1 Cyanobium sp. C1_MAG_00004
CTGGCGGACCGGGCAGCGGCCTTCTTGGGCAAATTGCACGGAGCCTGTTTTGCCGATGCCAGCGCCATCCGCAATGACCTGGCCTGGCTGGAGGCCAATGGCTTCTGCAGCGCCATCCCCAGCACATCACCCATTCAGCTGGCGCCTGCGCCGCGTGCCGCAGGGCCCATTCATGGCGGGCTGCCGCCGATGGGCGATGGGCCGGTGTTTGTGCGGGTGATGACCCTGCTGCGCCACCTGCTGCAGATGCCGTTTGATCGGCCTGCCGAACGCGGCAGCAACCTGCATCAGCACCTGATCAGCGCCACCGAAACGATCCCCGGCGCCTATCTGCGGGGCGAAACGGCCACCCTGCGCAAGGACCTCGAGAAACTCCTCACCCCCTACGGCTTCCGCAATCGCAACGACAACGTGCGCCATGGCTACTGCCTGGGCGCTGCGGTGCTGTCGCCGGCCCGGCTGCGGGAGGTACACAACGTGGTGCAGCAGGCCGCCGGCCGGCTGGCTGATCCATCGGCGCAAGACCTGCTTGTCGAGCTGGATGAACGCTTGGGCTGGGCTGGCATCAGCGCCGATGGCCTACCGCCGGTGCGCAGCTACGCCCGCCATGCGGTGGTCGACACCCAGCTGGTGCGCCGCGACTCGCTGGCCGCACCCCGCCGCGCCGAAGCGATCGAGGCGGCCATCGTGGAACACCGCCGCGTGCTGCTGCAGCGTTACGCCGGCGTGGGCAGCTTTGCCGATAGCCCCGCCGGTGAGCTGCGCGTGTGGCCGCTGCAGCTGATCTTCCACAACGTGGGCTGGTACCTGCTGTTTGAGGAGGAGCAGGTGGGGCGCGAGCAGGGGTTGATCCGCAGTGAACGGCTCGATCGTCTCGCCATGGCCCGCGGTGATGGCGACCTGCGCCGCACCCCCCAGCAGCACGCCGCCGCCATCAACCGGCTGGAGCGCTTGCTGCATCACAGCGGCGGCATCTATTTCGGCAGTGACCTGGAGCAGCAGTTGGCGGTGGCCAGCAGCTCAGCCCAGCGCCGCAGCCAGGCGCTTGTGACCCTGCGCTTCTGCTGCAGCCCCTGGGCCTTTGCCTTCATTCGCGAGGGCCTGCAGCGCTACCCGATCGAGCACACCCGCTTCTCCAAACCCCTGCCCAGCGACAGCTGGTGGCATCACCCCAAGGCGCCGCACGTGCTCGAGCCAGGCCCGGCCGACGCCAGCCACCCCTACCCGGTGGAGCTGGACCTGCCGCCCTGGACCGTGGCGGCCGACATCGACCTGCGTAGCTGGTTGTTTGCCTTTGGCGGCGGCATTCGCATCGAGCAACCGGATGCGCTCAGGCAGGAGCTGCTGCAGCGCTGCCAGGAGGCGATCGCGGCCAATGGCGGGCCAGCAAACCCAGCCAGTGCCGTGGACCAGCCCTCCCAGCGGACTGCTTTTGCGAACCGCCTGCACCAAGAGAGGCCGTTGTTGTAATCACGCCTGAACTCAATACGACCCCAAGAGGTCTTGTTTTGATGCGGATCTCGCATGGTTCCAACCATTCATCACGACGCTCCTGAATGGCGCACATCAGCGCCTAAATCAAGGCGTGAGCCCAGCTGTGGCCAATAGGAGCACTTGCATCGTGAAGAGAACGCATGGACCTCTCGGCCTGCTCGCCGCAGCTGCGCTGTTGAGCAGCCAGCTTCCGGGTCTGGCGGATGATCTGCCTCTCTACTGCAAGTATCCGCCGGGTCGTGGACTGACTCCTGACCAGGAAGCCCGCTGCGCTGAAGACCCGGCCAAGGCCCAAGCGGCCAAGAAAAAAGCGGATGAATTGCAGCCGCCTACCTATCCCTTCTCCCGCGCCGGCTTTCTGACGGTTGAACCCACCAGCGGGAAACAGATTGGCTTGACGCTGCTCTCCAAAGACGGCAGTGAGATCACCTTCGACTACGGCAAGAACAAAGAGAGCCTGGTGCTGAAGCCGGCCGAGATCATCAGCTGGAAATCGGCCAACGCTGGCTCAGGAACTGACGCCAGCAGCGCCGTGAGCGTTGCCGTTGCTGGCGCCTTGTTCTTCTGGCCGATGATGCTGGCGGCCCCGTTCATGGTGAAGAACTACACCATCACCGGCTTTCAGGTTGAGACCATTGATCGGCTCGGCAAAGATGTCAGCCTTGATTTCGCCACCATCGAAAGCCCCAGGCCAGCGATGGAGCTGCTGCGGTTTTCCACGGGTCTGACGGCAGGCACCCGCCGCGGACCTGAAACCACCAAACCGCTCTACGAAGCCGGACTCAAGCAATCGCTGCTTGAGCTGGAGACCTTGAAGAAACCGCTTCTGGTGGTGAACAACAAAAAGCCGTGGTGCTCAACCATCAAGCTCAGCGACAATCCAGACAGTGCCGCCTACAAGGGCATGGTTGAGCACATCAACGCCTTGCGCCGCAAGCTCGAGCTGCCGCCCGTGCAAGACCTGGCAACCCGATCGACCGATCAGCAGTGGGAGGCCTATCTGGATTCCAAGCCAGGCCTGAGGCAATGGGCGGCGACCTACAAGCAGCAGGCTGAGATGCTGAAACAGTGCTGATCGATCGGCGCCAGCATCGGCGGCGCCTGTAGCCCGAGCGAGGCCCTCGCCTGAGCAGCAAGGGCGCAGGCACTGGGTCTGGAAATGATGCACAACCTGCATCTTTTTGCCGGCACCCTTGAGCTGCCCCGGGGGACGGTGTGGATCGGTAAGGACTTCCGGCTCGATCGCACCCCCAGGGCCGCATCAGAAGGGATCACGGCTGGCACCAGCAGCAGCGCTCCCCGTCGGCACCACTGGCGCCGCGGCCACTGGCACACCGTGCTGCATGGCGAGAAGCGTCAGAGCCGGCGGATGCCGTGGTTCCAGTCGGTGTACGTGGGGCTGAGCTGAGCACATCGACCAGGACGCGACCCACACCCGAGAAGGAGAAAACCCGGCGGGGATGCCGCCGGGCAAACACCTCAGAGCACCTGCACCCTGGCCTGGGGCCCGAGCACCCGCTGCTGATTGGCAGCCAGGATCAGCGCCTCCTCGCGGGGCACGAAGTGCGGCTGGGCGGAGATGTGCCCCTCGCGATCGAGGAAGAGCACCCGGAGAAGCCGGCCCGCGGCATCAAGCAGATGCACCGAGACGATGCGGATCGGGCAGGTGCGGCTGAGAAGAGTGGCGGCCATGGCAGGGATGGCGAACGACACCGCCGTTCAGCCCCGGCGCCGCCTGCGCCGCGCAAGGGGCGCGGAGCGCAGCGACTCGCATGAGCCCTTGCGTGGTGCGCAAGCCCGGGTAGGCAGGATGGCGTGGTCGCCAGACCTCAGGGGCGCCTCCCCGTTCGCGTCCTGGGGGATCAGCTCTACAGAAGGGACTGGCTGCTGGAGGCTGTACCTATCGGCAGCGGCCGCCAGGTGCACCGGGCCTCGCCCAGGCTGCACCAAGGCGGATTCGGTATGGGCTGGCGTTGTTGCTATGAGGGTCTGTGAACCTCCGTTGGCCGTCGTAGCTCCTTGCGTCAGCACCAAAACCCCCAGTGTTGCAAGGCATCGCCGCAGGAGTATGCAATTTCTGCATTGTTCTCTGAGTCGATGTGCTCTGGGGCAGGGTGCGGCACGAGGCAGGATTGACCCTGAGTAACCAGTCGCATGGCCTTTCTCCCCCCTACATCGGACTTCCCGCCTGACCCCGAGCCTTTGAGCCGGGAAGATCTCAACAGCATCTACCTCGAGCTTCGCAACTGCTACAAGAGCTCGATGATCAGCCGCGGCCAGTTCAGGAGCCGCTCGATCAAAGCGCGTGACGAAACAGCCTTGCTCAAGCAGAGCTTGCTCGAACTGGCAGCGCGGGAAGCCAGCGTTCGCACGGACATCTACCAGATGCTGGAGATCGTGACCGCGATTGCCGGAGACCTAGAAGATGCCGGTGATGACATTGTCAATGAGTTTGGGCGCTACAAACTCGGCCGCAAGACCTACCAAGGTGGATCTTTTCTGGGTGGCCTTGTACAAGCGGTGATCCGCTTCATCAACCGCTGGACCCATACCAAAGAACGTGTGGTGCAGCTGGATCAGAAGCGCCAGGAGTTCATCGAGAAGACCAAGGACCTGCCGCCCTTTGCCTTGGGCGGAAACGGCCACAACGGCCCCATGAACCAACCAGAGCCGTCTGTTCCCGCCAACGTGGAAAACGAGGACAGCGCAGCGGCTCAGCAGGTAGAGGAGGTCAAGGCCGATGGGACAACTCACTGACACCTTGCGGGCCACGTTGCGGGACCTGGCTCAGTCCGATGCACGCCTCTACCGCGGATTGCAAGAAGAGCTAGGCGACACCAGGCCAGCCAGCAACCAGCCCGCAGTGCTGCTTGCTGGTGACGCCCAGGCCAGCCGCGAGGAGCTGGAGCGCTTGTCGGTCTCTGCCCTCTGGAGCCTCTGCAAGGCACGCGGCATCAAGGGCCTCAGCAAGGGCCCGGCGGCGAAACAGGTGGATGCTCTGCTC
>JAIXOF010000189.1 GCA_027486935.1 Cyanobium sp. C1_MAG_00004
CCCGAAGCGTCGGGAAAGACCGGTGCCAGCGGCGTCTTCCACTGGCCGGCAGGCGCGGTGCGCTTGCTGTTGCCGTAAGGGTCGTCCATGGCGCGGGGCCGCTGGGCGGGAGCAGGGCAAATCAGGTCGGGGTGGCGGTCTTGGCACGGGATTGATGGTGTAGCGACGCTCTGAAGTGTGGCGGAGGTAAGGACGGAGTGCCAAATGGTTGACAACTTCAGCCCTTTCTTCATTCTTCTCTGTTGAACCACAGAACTCCTCGTTGCGCTCATCCCCAGCCAATCCACGTACACCACTGCGCGCAGTTTTCAACGGTCTTTGAAGCAAAGCCTATCTCTTCGTGCGCGCAGAGCACGGGGTCCGCAAAAACGGCCCGAAAATGGGCCCCGCGAGATGGGGTTTTCAGGTGTTCCTAATGGTTGACAACTTTGCTTTGAGAAGGATTACCACCCTGTTTTCAACACAGCAGCGCACCACGCTCTCCTTTTCCAGTATCTATATGTCATCGGTTTTCGTGACCTTGGGGCGGCGGGCCGCCACATCGGCGCGGAGGTCCATCTCCCGGGCCACCTTGGCGGCGAGGCTCCAGCACTCCCTCACCTCGCCGCCGCCCTCGCCGACGTAGCGCGTCACCAGGCGGAGCTTCGGAGGCGCACCCGCCCCGGCTCCCGCCGCTTCCTGGAGCTCGTCGACACCATCTTCGTCCTGAGCTGCGTCGCGGACCTTGGCGAGGGCCTTCTTGAACCAGATGGCGGGCCTCGGCCCGGCCGCCTCCTTCGCGACCTTGGCGGCCCGCTTCGCCTCCAGATCGGCCTTCCTCTCCGCCTTCCTTGACGCCTCCGCATCCGCGGCCTCCGCCTTCTCCAAAGCAGCCTTGATGAAGGTCTCCGACGTATACACCGCTGCTTGCACGGCGCGGCTGGGCCCGGCCCTCGTGTGGAGCCTTGCCATGAGCTCGTCGGAGATGGTGAGGGACTGGCGGACGCGCTCCATCCTCTCTTCGCGCGTGAGCGGCGCGGGCTCGGCGGCGGCCCCGGCCCCGGCCCCGGCCCCGGCGGCGGCGGCGGCCCCATCCTGCTCCTCGTCAGACTCCTCCGCGGCGTCAGGCTTGGGCGCGGCGCCCGCGGCAGCAGCCAGCGTGTCGGCGAGGGCCGTCACCTTGGGGGTGATGACCCTGCTCGGGTCGAACGGGCAGATGCCCGTCGCGGCAAAGCCAGAGATGATGTTGCTGGTCGGCTCCTTGGTCACGGGGTCCGTTGTGATGAGCTCGGCCTTCTCCCACGCCGGCTTGGCGTACTTGGCGAAGTTGTACTTGCTGAGCGTCTCGCCGCGGTTGCGCGCTGCTGCGACCTCAGCGCGAAAGTAGGACTTGAACGCGCGGAAGTACGACTTGTCGAGCGGCTGCGTCACGTGCGTGGTGTGCGGGGGCATGGTGACGAGTGTGACGTTGGCCTGAACGAAAACCTCGATAGCAGCGAGGTTGCGGCGGGTCGAGTGGTTGTCGGCGATGAGGATGCAGTTGCCCCCGGTGTCCTCCACAAAGAACTTCGCCCACGCCAGCCATGAGGCGTTGTCCTGGTAGCCGCTCTCGGTCATGACGAGGCGTGCGTCCGGCCAGTGGTCGTGGACGTAGGTCTTCTTGGCCAGCTTGCCCTGCATGAGGACGAAGGGGCGGAGGACCTTGCCCGCGGCGTTGGCGGTGGCGACGATGGAGATGTGGGGGAGCGGAGTGTTGCCCCGCACGTTGGTTGACTCCCCCTTGATGCCGATGACCTGCACGGAGTGAAACAGTTGTGGGACATGTGAGCAAGCAGAAAGCGAGATGTTGTGTGGTTCCAACCATTTCTTACCTTGGTGACCAGGTCGCGGGACTCCAGACCGGTCTCGTCCGTGTTGTAGATGCGGTCGGGGCTGCACTTGAAGGCCCCGCCCACCGCCGGGACCAGCTTCAACTCAGGCGGGTCCGTGGGCTGCAGCCCCCCCTTCTCCTCCAACACCGCCCTCAGCGTGTCGAAGTAGTTGAACAGCGACCGGGAGCTGGGCGCCATGACCCGCACGAGCTCCACTTCTCGCGGCGTCTTCTTGCTGAGCGAGTCGTTGCGGCGGAGGAAGTTGCGGCGGAACTTCGCCCCTCCCACAGTGTCGGGGTCCAAACCAGCGGCGGTAGCGACCCCCTTGGCCGCCGCCCCCAATTCTGCGCTGGTGGCGGGCATCATGACCTCAGAGCGGCGGCGGAGGAAGTCGACGAGCTTTGCCTCGAGCTCTTCGCCGAGAGCAGAGGGGCGGCCGACCACGGCCCTCGGCAGAACGCCAGTTGCCACGAAGCGGTTGTAGTATCGCCGCACCAACTCGCGCGACACACCCATGGCCCTCGCGCACTCTGCCTGGCTCCAGTTCTCAGTGGACGATGCATCTATGCGAGAGAGTGCCGCCGACCACGTAATGGGAACGAAATCAGAGTCGTTCTCGGAGCCACTCGCCAAACTGTCTACATCCGAATCGTCCCAGTCGGACGAGGAACCAGAGGGCGCGTGGCGCTTCGAGCGCAGCACGCGCCCTTCTGCAGCGGGCATTGCAACAAATAAAGTGCTTCCGAAGAGGCGAGCGGGTGGCGTGGGTGGTTGGCGAGAAACGCCAACGTAAAGTTTTGGCGCACGAAGTTGTCAACCATTAGGACGTGTCAACCATTTGGCACTCCGACCTTACTAAGCGAGTCGCCCCTGAAGGCCCCGCACCCACAACACGTTTCTTCACGCGCATCGTGCGCCCGCATCTCCGCGTCCAGAAGTCTTCACACATCGTTGCTTCCTCTGAAACATTGCGTATCCGGCGACATCCTTTTGCTTCTCGCAGAAAAGGGAGTTCTCTCCCCCGCATCTCACTCCTGTCGCTTCTGCGCGCGCTCGCGCTCTCGCGCCCTCTCCTCCTGACTCGGCGGACCCGTTCACCGCGTCTCCAGCAGCTCCGCTTCGTCCCGCCATGTCTGCCGAGGAAGCGGCCGCTGCGGCCGGCGCGGGGGCGCGCCCCCACGACCCCGTTCCGACGGACGGCCCGAGCCAAGCCGCGCTGATTGCGGAACTCGCCCCCCTCACGGACGAGCAGAGGGGCAAGCTCGAGAAGCTCCGCGCCGCCTGCGAGGCGCAGGGCTCCCTGTCCGCCATCCCGGAGCAGGAGCGTGGGTACTGGACGGGCGAGCACCTCCTCCGGCGGGTCCTGGTGGCCCGGTCGTGGGATGTGGCCGCCTCCGCCAAGATGCACGCGGAGATTGCGGCCTTCCGAAGGGAGAGGGAGTGCTGGCGCCACTGCGCGCCCGACTCGGCGGCCTTCTACACCCAGCCGCAG
>JAIXOF010000020.1 GCA_027486935.1 Cyanobium sp. C1_MAG_00004
GGCCTGGTGGAGCCTGAGATTCGGCGCGGCAAGGGCCGGCACTGGCGCCAGCGGGGCAGGGCCCATGCCCGCTGGCATCACGGTGCTGCCGATTCCAATCGGCAGCAGAAGCCTTAGCCTTTCGCTAATGGCCAGATCCCAGCCCTGATGAGCTCTGAGTACCGGTACATCGAGGCCAAGCAGCTCGAAGCCGGTCAGGAGTTCGGGCGCATGCTCAGGCGCTGGCGGGAGCTAAACAACTGGACGCAGTACACCGCCTACAAGTGGGCCAAGGAGGCCGGCTTTGAGGTGA
Organism: Cyanobium sp. C1_MAG_00004; assembly: GCA_027486935.1. Lineage (GTDB taxonomy): Bacteria > Cyanobacteriota > Cyanobacteriia > PCC-6307 > Cyanobiaceae > RGUW01. Next base: position 293 of record JAIXOF010000020.1, read on the forward strand.
TGGCGCCCAGCACCTTGAGCGTGTTCGAAAACGGCAAGGCGCCCAAGCCGCGGCCGGAGAGCTTCTTTGCCCTCGCCGAGGTCAACCGCCGGCTGGCCGCCAAAGACTTCAGCGGCGTGCGCACCCGGGCCCTCAAGGATCTGATCAGCCAGGCCAAACCCTTGATTGATGACGCGGAGCGGGTGTGGGGGCCGGCGGAGTTCTGGAGCTGTCACCTGGGTCTGCTCCCGGTCCCGAGCGCCTACCAGGCGCCTGCCGTGCCGGCCCAGCCCGAGGTCGATGCCGCAGAAGCCGAGAAGCTGAGTGAGCAGTGGCGCGGCCAGCTGGTGCAGACCGCCAAGCAGCACGGCATTGGCGTGATGGAGGCCCTGAGTTCCGCCGCCAAGGTGGCCCCAGCCAAGCAGCGGCAGGCCTTTCAGGCGATGCTGGCCGGCTTTGAGCCGTATTCCGCCGAGCAGCTGCAGGGCATGTGGGACGGAGAGGCGTGGCTGCCGCAGCGCTGGCTGGAGGAATGGTCCGCCAAGACGGGCGCCAGCTGAGACGTGCACGAACAGGCTCGGAGTACGCCATGTCTTGCGTTGCGCAAGATACAGATTCGGATTAGCGAGCCGCTAATATCCGAGACAAGCGGGCGCCGGTCCCGCAGTGCTTTCGATGACCACCACCCCTTGCGGGCGGATGGAGCCGACGCCAGGTCCCACCTCCGCCTTTGATCTCAACCAGGCCCTGTTGCAGGGCCGCGAGCAGGCCCGCGCCCAGTGGGCCGAGGGCCTGGCCCAGTTCCAGTCCCAGATGGCCGCCATCGCCGAAACCTCCATGCAGGAGGTGGTTCAGGCGGCGGCGCCGGCCTTTGCCCTGGGCTTCTCGTTCAGCGCCCAGAAGCTGATCAACGAGGAGCACGAAGTGCTGCGGGTGACGCTGCGGCACCGCGGCGGCGCCGAGGAGTTCAGCGAGGCCCAGGCACCCCAGGAGGGCAGTGCGGCCTGGTACGCGCTGACCGCTTCTCTGTTGGCGGGGTTGCTGGGGATTCCCATGGGCAGCCCCCCTCGGACTATCGAGCCAGAAGCAACGCAAACGCAATTGCAGCCGCGGCCATCGGTGGCTGAGGCCGCGAGCCCAGGTAGCGCAGCTGCTGCCCCCGCTGCACCTGCTGCTGACGACCCTGACTCCGCAGACGACGAGTGGGACACCCGCGCTCCGGATGGCCCCGAAGCCAGCGACTCCAGCCTGGAGTCCCTAACGGCAGAGGAGATCGCCACTCTGCACAAGTTCCTCGGGGCGATGCCGCAAGAGGCGCGCAAGCGCTTCACGATCGAGTTCCGCCACCACTTCCAGGTGCCCAGGGAGGTGCGGACGATCAAGGACCGCATCACCCAGCGGCGTCACAAGGACTTCATCGACCTGTTTGAGCGCGAGCTGGCGGGGGGGCAGTCATGACTGGTTCGCTGACTCCCTCTGTGGCAACTGGCTTTTGCCGTCGTCGCTGGCTGCTGCAACACCGTGGCGATGGCCGCTATCTCGCCGACCTGGCGGAGGGGCGCGTTCTGTGGACCAGTCATCCCGAGCGGGCCTGGAGTTGCCTGTGGCCCCAACGCGCTGCCCAGCTGGTGCGGCGTCTGGCAGACCGGCTACCGCCGGCTGAGCGCCTACAGCTGGTGGAGGCGCGCTTCACGGTGCAGCCAAAGCCACGTTGCACGAGCTGGCCTGGTCATGGCTGAGACCAGAGGTGCCAGCCACCGCCGCGCCTATGCGCGACCACAGCCGCGGTCGCAGCAAGGCCGCCACTACCTGTGCGTCTGCGTGCACAGCGATGTCTACCGGCAGGTAAGGCAGCTGTCGGCCGAGCACCAGCTGTCTCTCTCCGGCGCCGCCCATCACCTGTTGCGGCTGGGCGCCGGCCTGGAGCCCCTTCTTCCCCTGTCCGCTACCCCGTCCACTCTTTCGAGCAAGTCCCATGGCGATTGAACTCAACGACGGCAGCCGCATCGCGGCGCCGGTGATCCGTCAGCAGCGCCTCGGTGAGGTGGCCTATTTGGCAATCGTGCGGCCCGAGCAGCGCGACCGGCTGCGCAAGAACCTCAGCAGCGGTTCGATGGAACCGATCCCCAACGGCACCGACCGTCTGGGGCGCCCCAAGGTGAAGCAGGAGATGGTCGTGCATGCGATCGCCATGCCGGGCACGACGATGGAGGCGCGCATCGGCGATGAGGGCGGCGTGCCGGCCCCGGGGGATCGGGTGCGCTTGATCCTCAAGGCCAAGGGCTTTGGTGAGTGGATTGAGGCAAGGCGCCAGCACCGCCGCGGCCGGCTGAACGTGGGCGATGTGCTGGTGCTGGAGACCCGCTGGGCCCAGCAGTACGACCAGGACGGCAACCCCAAAGGCCCCAAGATCGAAGACCAGGCCGCGGCCGATGCGGTGCCGCGCAATGTCACCATCGGCTTCTACGGCCCGCTGAGCATCCGCGAGGGCACAGATCCGGCCTGGATCGAGGCGGCGGAGCAGGCCTACCGCTCCGATGAGGCAGCGGCCCGTCAGCAGCAGGCGATCCCGCTTTCGGATAGCGACGACTTCGGCGATGAGTTCGCCGATGAGGAGGTGCCGTTCTGAACCATGGGGCTGAGTCCTGAAGCAGCAGAACAACGATGACCTTCTGGACTTGGCCACTGGATCGCTGTTGTAACCGCCAGGGCCATCGTGACTGACTCATCAGATCGAGAGCATCGGCCGAGGCTCAGGCTGGCTGATGTGGTGCTGGCCATCACACAGCGGTATGACGCCGCTAAATCCTCAGGGATATGGCCACAGGAACCTGTTTGGAAATCACAATCTCGTCAACGAGCTGGTGCAACAGCGTCTGCA
>JAIXOF010000129.1 GCA_027486935.1 Cyanobium sp. C1_MAG_00004
AAGCCCTTGACGAGACTTGAACTCGTGACCTCTCCCTTACCAAGGGAGTGCTCTACCGCTGAGCTACAAGGGCGTGTGGTGGATGGGCCGGGTTGGATTTGAACCAACGTAGGCAGAGCCAGCGGATTTACAGTCCGCCCCCATTAACCACTCGGGCACCGACCCGAACCACACCGCAAGAACTTACCAGCAGGGGTGTCCTTGGCTTCCCTGCCTACGATGGCCCCATGCGCGTGCTGCTTCTCAACGGGCCCAACCTCAACCTGCTGGGGCAGAGGGAGCCCGGGGTCTATGGCGCCCAGACCCTGGCCCAGATCGAGGCCGATCTGCAGCAGCAGGCCGCTGCCCTTGAGGTGGAGCTGGAGGCCTTTCAGAGCAACCACGAGGGCGCCCTGGTGGACCGCATTCACGGGGCCCGGGCCGAGGTGGACGGCATCTTGATCAATGCCGGCGCCCTCACCCACACCTCGATCGCCCTGCGCGACGCCCTGCTGGGGGTGGCGATCCCGTTCGTCGAACTGCACCTGAGCAACGTGCACGCCCGCGAGCCCTTTCGCCATCAGTCGTACCTGGCCGACAAGGCCCTGGGCGTGGTCAGCGGTTTTGGCCCCACCAGCTATCGGCTGGCCTTTCAGGGGCTGGTGACCCACCTGCGGCACCAGCTGTGACGGCAACCGTGGTGAGCCCGATGGCTGTGACGCAGGCGGCTGTGGCCCGGGTCAAGTGGCTGGCGGCCCCCACCAGCGGCGCCTGGCTGGCCGCGGCCTGCGCACGCCCCGACCTGCTGCTGATCGACCATGCCCACTGCGAGCGCAAGGCCGCCGGTGTGGCCCTGCAACTGATGTTCAGATACCCCAGCGACATGGGCCTGGCCCAGGTCCTGAGCCCCCTGGCCCGCGAAGAGCTGGAGCACTTTGAGCTGGTGCTCCAGCTGCTCGAGCGCCGCGGCATCGCCCTGCGGCCCCTGCCCGCCCCCGCCTACGGGGCCGCCCTGGCCAAGGCCGTGCGCCGCGACGAACCGGCACGCCTGCTCGACAGCCTGCTGGTGGCCGGGCTGATCGAAGCCCGCAGCCATGAGCGCATGGCGCTGCTGGCGGCCGATGGACCCGACCCCGAGCTGCGTGCGTTGTACGGCGAGCTGCTGGCCAGCGAAGCACGCCACTTCGGCCTGTACTGGGTGCTGGCCGAAGAGCGCTACGGCCGCGAGCTCACCACGGCGCGGCTACAGGAGCTGGCGGTGGTGGAAACCGAGGCATTGGCCGGGGATTGCGAGAGCCCTGAGCAGGTGCGCATGCACTCTGGCGGCATCGATCAACCAGGTTGCAATCAGAAAGTGAAGAAAACTTTTTGAACTGTGTCGGCGAACTGAGCGATCCTTTGCTTCTAGAAGCGTGACATCGCCGCAATCTTGGCGAGTTTCTCATCATCGAGGCCGGCCAGTTCATCAAGGGCTAAGAGGTTGTCTTTGACCAAGCTGGCAAACACAAACAGAATGCCTTCGACGCGAAAATCAAAGCGGCCTTCAATCGTGTGCCGTTCGATGCTGAGAAAATCGTGCAGCTCCCATACGGATTCTGCGTTGCTCAATGTTTCTGACTTGGTGCGAATCGTTTGCACCAATTGATCGATGCTGCGGCCGTAGGCCTGATCAAAAGCAGTGCGAGCCACGACCTGCTCGCTGTCGCTCCAGCCATCGAGGGTTCCATCTCTCATGGGCATTGGGCTGCGCTGTAACTGACGCTACCGGGATGGACCGGGCAGCGCGAGTGCCCTTGCGCTGCTCCTGGCCCCGGGCAAGGCGAACCAGGGAAGCTCAGGATGGTCGTGGTGTTCACAGTGGTATCCGAAATGAAAGCAGGCCACCAGTGACAGCCAAGGGGGGAGATCGAGGCTGTCGGCATGCAGGCGCCCCTCCGGTTCGCGTTGGTTCCGGTGGGGTAGGTAGGTGCCCACCACAAACAGCTGCAGGGAACTGAGCAGCAACGGCAGCGTGGCGAACAGCAACACGTTGAGCCAGGCGGCCTGAGTGACAGGTGTGAAGCACGCGGCCAGCAATGCCCAGCCGGCAACGAGACCCACCATCTGGGCGGGAGTGAGATAGCCCGCCATGAACTGCCGATACCAACCCAAGATTCCACCGGTTAGTCCCGATGGGAAATCGGGATCAAGCTCGCTGGCCGTGGCCTGGTGGTGACGTTGGTGGTTGGTTTTGCAGCGCTGATAGGGCAGGGCGGCATAGAGCAGCAGAACCACCGCCCCCAGTCGATCGTTGTGCTGGCGCTCACCTGGCCAGAGGGCGCCGTGCATGGCGTCGTGGGCGACGATGAACAGGCCGGTCTGGAGCTCTGTTCTAACCAGCACTGCTGCGCTCAGACCCCACCAGGGCAGATGCCTGCAGTCGAGGTTCACAAAGATCAGCAGTGTGGCAAGCCAGGAGAGCACCAAGCCTGCACTGATGGCCAGCCCCAGATGGCCTCGAGATCTGAGGCCAGCGGTAGCCCTGCTCAACGGGCGTATTGGAGCAGTTCGCTGGGGGAGGCGAGCAGATCGATGGCCACGAAGTAGATCTTGCCCTCGGGATTGAGCAGGAAACGCCAGGCCACATTCATGCCGACGCCGGCGCCGAACCAGGGGGTCTGGACCTTGCCAGTGACCTTGATCTGGGTGAAGCCGTCACCGGCCGGTTCCTCGACACCACGCTCGGGAATCAGCCGGAGGTTTTGGCAGTCCTCGCGGAAGAAGCGCAGGATGGCATCGGTCCCGACGATGGGCTTCTTGAAGGGGGGTTGCAGCGCCCCGTCGCGCATGAACAGCTCGATCAGGTTGTCGAAATCGTTGGCATTCAGCAGATCCATGTACTGGCTGACAGTGGGGTTGCTGATGCCCAAGATTGTCACTGCCTGTCGCAGCTCGAGCGGTGTGGGAGGGGTCACCGGTTCGGCCATGCGCTGGGATTCACCCTTCTTGGGATCAAATCCCATGTCGACCACGAAATTGCGCAGGAGTGTGATCTGCTGGCCCTGCTCCACAGACTTCACGCTGCTGAGCACGGCCAGGGCATTGGGAGAGAGCTGATACCCTTCGGGAATCGGGGCCACAATGCCCTGGTTCATCCATTCGCCTAACTGATACCAGAAGCCGAGCTTGATGTTGGTCGACCAGATCGAATAGCTGCGGCTGATGGGGGTGTCGGCCCGGTTGGCCAGATCGCACATCGTCTGGCTCTGCTGGGCAAAACTCATCGCCTTGATCTCATTGAGCGTGCGCTCAGCAAATTGCATGCTGGCTGCCCCCAGCGCTGCAACCGTGATCGTTCTGCCCATTTCGAGGTAGGCGTACCAGATCAGGGCCAGCTGGTCTTCGGCACTCAGGCGTTCAAAACGGGCCGTGATCGCGGGGACCACATCTGCGGTCCTTGTGTTGGGAAAGATCTGCGAGGCCTTGTCGAGCGTAAACATCGGAACTCGCTTTTGTAAAAGATTGTTTCATTAACCTAGCCTAGTGCCGGCAGCATCAGGTAAAGGATCGCTCTTTGCTGCAGTTCTGCTGGGGCTCTGGCGGCGCGAAGCCCTCCTGCGCCTGCAACCCGTCGGCCTGGGTTCCGCTTAAGAACGCTGCCGCCGCAGCAGGGCCCGTTCGGACGGATCGGCCAGGGCCATCACGCCGATGGCGATGGCGATGCCGATTGCGTTGGCCTGCAGCCGCTTGTCGGCCATCAGCAGCAGGGTGCCGTCCTGGCTGTTGAACAGCACGATCGTGGCGGTCAGCAGCAGCACGAACAGGGCCGGGTGGCCATGGCGGATCGCCACCAGAACCGTGACCAGTCCCAGGGCGATGGCAGGGATCTGCAGCGGCAGCGCCGGCGGCAGCGCCAGGGCCAGCAGATGCACCAGCAGCACGCCGGCGATGCTCCCCAGGGACCGGTGCAGGGTGGGCTTCCAGCCCTCCTTGACGAAGGGGCGCAGCACCACAAACGGGGTCAGAATCAGCCACAGCCCCGTGGTGTGCCAGTGGTGGGCCAGGGCGATCGGGGTGGTCAGCAGGGCGGTCACCGCCAGCAGGGCGCCGTAGGCCAGGCTGCGCCGCCAGCTGTGCTGAACGGCCATGGCCGGCTGAGCGTTCGCGGGCACCAGGGTCATGAACCATCCCTGCACCAGCGTCGTCAGTGCGCAGCTGAGCAGCAGCAGGCCGGCCAACCTGGCCAGCAGGCCGGTGGAGACCGGTTGCGGCAGCGGCAGGGTGGTGAGCACCATGATCAGGCTCACCCCCAGCAACCAATAGGCGGGCTGCTGCTGCCAGCGCACCGCCAGACCCAGCAGCACCGCGGTCATGGCCATCAGTGCCGTTGCCGCCACGACATTGTTCTGGCTCAACACCGCTGGCACCGACAGCAGGGCCAGGGCAGCGCCGCCCGCTAGGGCCTGGCGCCAGCCCACGCGCACGCACGCCACCAGGGCGGCCAGGCTGGCCAGGCTTAGCACAGGGGCGGCAGCGGGCAGTCCCAGGTGCCTGGCGAGCAGCCCGGGCACCACCAGGCAGACCAGCCCGATGACGACCTGGAGCCCCAGCCGTACACGCCGGCTCATGCCGTTGCTTGCTGCAGCTGGCGTTGCTGCTGTTGCAGTTGGTCGAGCCTGGGATAGCGATCGGCGATGGGGTCGCCGCTGAAGCTCGCCACCCAGCCCTCGCTGTTGTTGAAGAAACGCAGCGCGCAGAACCGGGGCTCCGGCCCCATGTCGAACCAGTGGCGGGTGCCGGCTGGCACGTCGATCCAGTCGTTCTGCTCGCAGATCAGCTGCAGCACCTCGTCGCCGAGGTGCAGGCAGAACAGGCCACAGCCTTCGACAAAGAACCGAACTTCGTCCTCGCTGTGGGTGTGTTCCGCCAGAAATTTCTGCCGCAGTGCCACCCGATCGGGGTGATCCGGCGTCATGCGGATCGCATCAACGGTGCCATAGCCGCCGTTCTGCTGGACCCGGGCGATTTCGGGCGCGTAGGCCGCCAGAATCGATGCCTGGTCGGCGTCAGGGGCGAGCTGGGTCTGGGCAGGCCAGCGGTCAAAGGCGATTCCCCGCTGTGCCAGTTCCCGTTGAATCACGTCACCGTCGCTGGTCTGCAGGACGGGCATGGGCCGAACAGGCCCATCGTTCTGGTGGGTGTAAAGCGCCAGATGACTCACCGGTCGCCAATGCATCCGTTGCGATGCAATCTAGGGACACCTGATGTGCCTGGGGAATCAGCTGCCGTGACCGCGATCGACTGGTTGTCTCTGCTTCATCCGGTGCTGGTGATGCTGTTCGTCTACCCGGTGGTAGGTGCCACGGTGCGCCTCGGCATCCTGGTGCGCGAACAGCGTCTTGGCATCACCCGTCAACCGGCCAAGGTCATGGCTGAGCACAGCGACCACGGCCGCTGGATGACCGGCGGCGTGGTGGTGGCGGTGCTGATCGCCTTGCTCTATTCATTCCTGAGCAAGTTCAGTGCCGATCCAGCCGCCTTTGCCGGCGGGGTGCCGCGCCTGGCGCTGCTGGGGTTGGTGGCGGCGGGGGCGTTGGTGAGCCTGGTGGCCCTGTGGCGGGTGCGGCGCCCCCTGTGGCGAGGCACCTTTGCCTTGTTGTGCTGGGCAGCCCTACTGGGCCTGGGCAGTCAGGGTGAGATCTGGCGCCTGTCAGACAACCCGTTGAGCGCCAGTTTCTGGGCCTCCCATTACTGGGCCGGAATTTTGCTCACCGGCTTGCTGTTGGGCACCACCGCCGCCCGGCCCGAGATCCAGCGAACCCTGCGGCTGCGGCGCCTGCACGTCAGTGCAGCGGTGCTGACCGCGCTGTTGCTGGCGGTGATGGCGATCACCGGCAGCCGGGATCTGCTCGAGATCCCCCTGAGCTGGCAGAAGCCGGCGGTGTTTCGCTGTGATTTCAAGGCCCGGCGTTGTCCGCTGCCGGAGGATGCGCAGGGTTCGCTTGTTGCACCAGGCTCCTCTGGCCTGCTGCCAGGGGCCGGGGCCGACGCAGCAGGCGCTTGATCAGCGCCAGCAGGGCCTGCCATTCGCCGGTGGCCTGGCGCTGCTGCCAGCAGCCCGGCCGGCAGAACAGCCACCGCTGGAGCTGTTCCAGTTGCGGTTGCTGCCCTGCCGACCAGAGCACGCTGATGCGCATGTGACCCGATCGGCAGGTCTGGTTTGGCACGCCCTGCTCTGGCACGATCTGGCCCCGCAGGGTTGCCACCGTCTGCTCCTGTGGGCTGCGCAGCTGAACCAGGACAGCAGACGACAGGGCTGCCCGATCCGGGGCTGCCAGCTGCAGATCGGCACCGCGTTCGCTGATCGCCTCAACGGGGGTGCAGAGGCTTGAACCGTCGTTGCGGCTGAAGGCAGCCTGCAGGGGGGCGGCCAGCCAGGGCACCGGTTCGGGGTCGGCGCTGTCCCAGCAGGCCCGCAGGGACACCAGCAACCCCAGCAGGGTCAGCAGGCACCAGACCAGCCCCAGCTGCAGGTCGGGCCTGGGTTCAAGACCGGCACTGGCGTTGCTGAGGGCCCCGCTCAGCCGCAGCAGATTCAGCCCCTGCAGCGTCAGCAGCACCAGCAGCGGCGCCACCAACAGCCACGAGGCGCCGCCGCGGCTGCGGGGCTGCTGTTTGGGCGTGATGCGAAAACCGCCAAACCACCCCACCAGGCTGGTGAGCACCGTGGTGGCCAGGGGGACGGTCAGTGCCCAGCTCGGCAGCTCGCTGAGCAGGGCATGGCGGCTGCGGCGGTTGAGCCAGCCCACGCTCAGCAGCAGTGACAGCCACAGGGGCAGCAGCTGGGTCATCACCCCTGGGCCGCTGATGTTGATCGGCACCACCCCCAACAGTCCATAACTGAGGGGCATCAGCAACACCAGCAGCCGCGGCAGGGTGCTCAGCCAATGCAGGCACCCCTCGAGCAGGGCCAGCCGCTGCGCCGGCCCCAGGCCGCCCTGGCGCAGGGGGCCCTGGGGCAGGCGCAGGCTCTGCAGGGTGCCGGCGGCCCAGCGCTGGCGCTGGCGCACGAAATCGAGCAGGGTTTCGGCCGCCAAGCCTGCGCTCAGGGGTTCCCCCAGGTAGCGCACCCGCCAGCCCCGGCCCAGCAGGGCGATGCCGGTCACAAAGTCTTCGGACAGGGCGGCTTCAACAAACCCGCCCACCTGATCGAGGGCCTGGCGCCGGGCCACAAAGGACGTGCCGGCGCAGACCACCGCACCCCAGGCACTGCGCACCGGTTCGATCCAGCGGTAGAAGTTGTCCTCGTCGGGCAGCATCCATCGCTCCATCGCCAGGTTGCGCAACAGCGGATCGGCGTTGAAGAACACCTGGGGGGTCTGCACCAGGCCCACATCCGGCTCCAGCAGAAGGCCGACTGTGCGCTCCAGAAACTGCCGCTGGGGCACAAAGTCGGCATCAAACACCGCCACCAGTTCGCCATTGCTGGCCGCCAGGCCGGCGTTGAGGTTGCCGGCCTTGGCATGGTGCCGCTCGCTGCGGCTCAGGTAGCGGCAGCCATGGCGCTCGGCCAGTTCGCGCACCTCGGGCCGGGCGCTGTCGTCGAGCACCCACACGGTGGTGTGGGGGTAGCTCAGGCCACTGCAGCCCAGCAGGCAGCGCCCCAGCACCGCCAGGGGCTCGCCGCAGGTGGGCACCAGTACGGCGACGTGGGGGCGCCAGTCGCTCGCCTGCCAGTGGGCCTGAGCGGCATCGGCGGCGCGGCGCCCGTCGTCAAAGCGGCGCCAGCTCAGCAGCAACGGCAGCAGGCCGGCCAGCAGCAGCCAGGCCTCAGCCAGCAGCAGCAGCCAGCTCAGGCCAGTGCTCAGCGCCGTTGCGCGGTTGAGGCTGGCCGTCACCCGCCAGTGCAGGTAGCCCAGGGTCAGCGCCACCAGTGCCAGCAGCACGCTGCGGCGGGCCCAGGGGCCATAGCTCGCTTCGGGCCGGCGACTTACCAGCGCGATCAGCAGCAGCAGCAGCCAGGGCCAGATCAACGACACCCAGATCAACGTCATCGAGATCAACGACAAGGGGCTCGGCAGCGATCGCGAGACCCTGTCACCGTAGAAAGAGGCCAGTGGCAGGACCGCCGATGGCAATCAGCAAGGGCCAGCCCGGTCTGACCCTGGTGGGGGTGGGTCCCGGTGACCCCCAGCTGCTCACGGTCGCTGCGGTGCAGGCCATTGAGGCCGCCACGGTGGTGGCTTACCCGGTGGCCCGCGAGGGTGCCGCCGGCATGGCTGCCACCATCGCCGCTCCCTGGATCGGGGCAGCGCAGCAGCGACTGCCGCTGCTGTTCCCGATGGTGAGCGAGGCCGCGCCGCGGGTCAGCGCCTGGCGGGCGGCTGCTGCGGCCCTAGCCGCCCAAGTGGCCGCTGGCCAGCAGGTGGTGCTGCTGTGCGAGGGCGATGCGTCGCTGTTTGCCAGCTGCAGCTACGTGCTGCTGGCCATGGCCGAGCGGCACCCTGACTGCCCGGTGCGGGTGATCCCGGGGATCACCTCGGTGGCGGCCGCGGCCGCAGCGGGCGCCTTTCCCCTGGCCTTGCAGGGCGAGGGGCTGCTGATTCGCCCAACCCCCGAGACCGCTCAAGAGCTGCAAGCCCTGCTGGACTGGGCGGCGGGCACCGGGGGAGCTGGTGTGTCGGCCCAGACCACCCTGGCCCTGCTCAAGTTGGGCCATCGCTGGGATTGGGTGCGGCCGCTGCTGGAGGCGCGGGGTCTGCTGGATCAGGCGTTGTTTGCCCAGCGGGTGGGCTGGCCCGAGCAGCTGCTGGCGCCCGCTGCGGCGGTGCCGGCCAGCGAACAGCCCTACTTCTCGCTGCTGCTGATCCGCCTGGGCTGGCCGTCGGTGCTGCCCTGAACCAGCCCCGCGGACGCTTCCTCCAGCAGGGCCAGGGCATCAGCGGGGGTGGGGGCGCGCATCAGGTTGTGGCGCAGCTGGGGGGCGCCGGTAAACCCCGTGCACAGCCAGCCCATGTGCTTGCGGGCGATCAGCAGGCCGTGATCGCCTTTGGCGGCCACCAGGGCCTGCAGTTGTTCGGCGGCCAGCGCCAGCCGCTCGGCGGGGCCGGGCGTCGGCGCAACCGGCTCCCCGGCCAGGGCCGCGGCGATCTGTCCCACCAGCCAGGGGGCGCCCATGGTGCCCCGCCCCACCATGACCCCGTCTGCGCCGGTGGTTTCAAGGCAGGCCAGGGCATCGGCAGGGGTGTTGATGTCGCCGTTGGCGACCAACGGGATGCGCAGCGTCCGTTTGACGGCGGCGATGGCGTCCCAGTCGGCACGCCCCTTGAAGCCCTGCTCACGGGTGCGGCCGTGCAGGGTCAGCAGCTGGGCGCCGGCGGCCTCGAGCCGGCGGCACCAGCTGATCGCATCGCTGCCATCGCACCAGCCCAGGCGTGTCTTGACCGTGACCGGGACCTGCACGGCGGCGGCCACGGTTTCGACGATGCGGGCGGCCAGGTCGGGATCCTTGATCAGGCCGCTGCCGCCGCCCTTTTTGGCGATCTTCTTGACCGGGCAGCCCATGTTGATGTCGATCAAATAGGCCCCGGCCGCCTCGGCGCGGCGGGCGGCGTCGGCCATGGCGGCCGGCCGGTGGTCAAACAGCTGCACGCCGATGGGGCCGGCCTCGAGGGCCAGCTCGTCGACCTTCTGGGTGCCATGGCCCAGCTCGAGGCTGGTGGCGTTCACCATCTCGGTGAACAGCAGCGCCTCGGGCGCCCAGCGCCGCACCAGCTGGCGAAAGATGCGATCGCTGACCCCCGCCAGCGGCGACTGCAGCACCCGGCAGCCCAGCTCGCGGGCGGTGCCGTTGCCAAGCAATTGCAGCCCGCGCGGGCCAGTGGCACTGCTCGCTTGCTGAGAAGCCTGAGCCATGCAGGACAGATTGCCCGACCGCCGCGCCAGGGCTGAGGCTGGGGCAGGGACTGGGGCGTTGCGTCCACCCACCCTTAGCAGTGATTACATGTCACCACTGCTAAGGCACTGCAACAGCGAAACTACTAGGCACTGCAACAGCTAGGCACCTCAACAGCTAAGCGACTGCAACAGCTAAGCGACTGCAACAGCGAAGCCACTCCCCGCCCATGGTTCACGATCAGGACGCCGCCACCCCCGATGCCTACCCCCTGAGCCGAGCACTGTTGGAGGCGGTCTTGGCCGACCGCGTCAGCGACCGTTTCGTGTGTGAGCTGGTCTGGCCGCGCCTGGGATACGAGCGGGACGGCTCCGGCACCTGGAGCGCGGGCCCGGCTGCGGGGGCGCTCTGGCGGGAGTCCTTTCCGATCGAGCCCCAGTTCATTGCTCAGCGGCCGCCCAGCGTCGCCCTGACCCGTTCGATCGCCAAAGAGCACAAGCAACTGCTCAAACAGCAGCTGGGGTTTGCGGGCTACACGATCGGTGAGCTCTACCCCCGCCGCACCCGCCGCGCCACCGCTGTCAACTGGCTGCTGGCCCACCTGGCCCAGAGGGGGGAGGCGTTGCCTGAGCACGGTCCCCTGCCGGAGCTGCTGCCGCTGCCCGCCGATCCGGTGGCGGGACACCCCGGCGATCTGCCGGTGACCTGATCTGATCTGAGCCGAGCTGAGCCGAGCCGACCTGAGTTGACCTGAGCTGAGCCGAGCTGTGGCGGCTGTCAGCGGCGTGAGCGGCTGACCCGCTTGATCGCCTGCCTGCGGCCCGCACTCGAGCGACGCACCGCTGCCTTGCGCACCGCCGTGAGTTGGCGGGGTTTGCCCAGCACCCCGGCGATCAGAATGGCGATGTACAGCTGACCCACCACGGCGATCCCCACACTGGCGATCAGGACCGACAGGTGGTCGAGACGCAGCACCGGGCTGCCCAGGGTGGTGAGGCAGCCAAAGGCGGCACCCAGCACCGTGGGGGCATGGGCGATGCCGGCCGCCAACCTGCTGCTGGTCTGCGGCAGGTCAAAGGCCGCCGGTTCGAGCACCATCAACGAATTGAGCACGATGCCCCCGGCAAAGCCCACCAGCAGGTAGCCGCCTGCGGCCCCCATGAGCACGGGGCCGCTGAACACCGGTTCTTCTGCCAGGGCGTTCATCAGGCTCCACAGCATGTAGGGCAGCAGGATCAACCACAGCACCAGATGGGGGCCGCAGAGCAGCACTGCCAGGTTGGGGCTGACCGTCAGGACGCTCTGCCACAGCACTTCCATCACCACGGCGGCCACCCAGGCGATTGCGATCAGGCGACGGCGCACCATGACCCGCTGCAGTTTGTTGCGCAATCGGGTCGACAAGCTGCCCACCTCGGCGGTCTGCAGTCGATGCCCCGGCAGCAGGGGTGAATCGAGCAACACCGCAACCCCCGAGATCATCACGTAGATCACCCCCACCAGCCGTGGGGCCCGCTGGAGGCTGCTGAGGCTGATCAGCACGAGCACCTCGATCACCAGCAGCGCCCGGTAGTAGTTGTGCCGTTGCTGCAGCAGACGGTTCAGCAGAGCCATGGATACCCGGGTCGGGGGATGCCTTGGCGTGTTGCCTCAGCACTGGCCAGGATCCCGCTTTCAGAGCCGGCCTGTAAGGTCAAACCAGGACAGTTGTTGCGATAAGCGGTTTTGGCGCTTCCGGTTGTGGCCATCATCGGCCGCCCCAATGTGGGCAAATCGACTCTGGTCAATCGGTTGTGCCGCAGCCGAGAGGCGATCGTGCACGACCAGCCTGGGGTCACCCGCGATCGCACCTATCAGGAGGGTTTCTGGCGCGACCGCACCTTCAAGGTGGTCGACACCGGTGGCCTGGTGTTTGACGACGACAGCGAGTTTCTGCCCGAGATCCGCGAGCAGGCCAACCTGGCTTTGGCCGAGGCCTCGGTGGCCCTGGTGATCGTCGACGGTCAGCAGGGCTGCACCGCCGCCGACGAGGCGATCGCCGTTTGGTTGCGGGGCCACAAGGTGCCGGTGCTGCTGGCGGTCAACAAGTGCGAATCGCCCGATCAAGGGCTGTCGATGGCGGCTGAGTTCTGGGGCCTGGGGCTCGGTGAACCGCAGCCGATCTCGGCGATCCATGGCGCCGGCACGGGTGATCTGCTCGATCAGGTGATCAGCTTTTTGCCGCCGACCAGCGAAGACGAGGCCGAGGAGGCGATTCAGCTGGCGATCATCGGCCGGCCCAACGTCGGCAAATCGAGCCTGCTCAATGCGGTCTGCGGTGAAAAGCGGGCGATCGTCAGCCCGATCCGCGGCACCACCCGCGACACGATCGACACCACGATCGAGCGCGAGGGCAAGAGCTGGAAGATTCTCGATACCGCCGGCATCCGCCGCAAGCGCTCGGTCAACTACGGCCCCGAGTTCTTTGGCATCAACCGCAGCTTCAAGGCGATCGAGCGCAGCGATGTGTGCGTGCTGGTGATCGATGCCCTCGACGGTGTCACCGAGCAGGACCAGCGCCTGGCGGGCCGCATCGAAGAGGACGGACGCGCCTGTGTGGTCGTGGTCAACAAATGGGACGCGATTGAAAAGGATTCCCACACCATGCCCGCCATGGAAAAGGAACTTCGGGCCAAGCTCTATTTCCTCGATTGGGCGCCG
This sequence comes from Cyanobium sp. C1_MAG_00004, assembly GCA_027486935.1. GTDB lineage: Bacteria > Cyanobacteriota > Cyanobacteriia > PCC-6307 > Cyanobiaceae > RGUW01. The sequence continues at coordinate 12,554 of JAIXOF010000129.1, forward strand.
ATGCTGTTCACCTCGGCCTTGAGCGGTCAGCGGGTCGAGGCGATCTTCCCGCTGGCGCTGTTGGCGGTGGAGCAGCACCGCCGCCGCGTCAGCACCTCGGTGGTCAATGAAGTGCTCACCGAGGCCCTGAGCTGGCGCACGCCGCCGGCCACCCGCGGCGGCCGCAGCGGCAAGCTGTATTACGGCACCCAGGTGGCGGTCAGGCCCCCCAGCTTCACCCTGTTTGTCAACGACCCCAAGCTGTTCGGCGACACCTACCGCCGCTATGTCGAGCGCCAGATTCGCGAGGGTCTGGGGTTCGAGGGCACCCCGATCAAGCTGTTCTGGCGCGGCAAGCAGCAGCGCGATGCCGAGCGCGACCTGGCCCGGCAGCAGAGCCGCGGTCGCTGAGTCCCGATGGACTGGCTGCGTCAGCTGCCGATCGGGCAGTACGTCGACGGTTCCGGCAGCTGGTTGGTGCGGCTTGACCCGCGGCTCAAGCTGGCCTGGACCGTCGCCTTTCTGGTCACACCGATCCTGGCGGGGCCGCTGTGGCGCCTTGCCATGGTGGCGCTGCTGCTGCTGCTGACCGCGGTCAGCGGCCTGCCGCTGCGGCTCTGGGGCAAGGGTGTGGGCTTGCTGCTGGCCCTGGCCCTGGCGGTGGGGGTGCTGGCGGCCGTGCTGCCGACCGGCGGCTTGCCGGCGGCGCCGCTGCAGCGACCACCCAGCGAACTGCGGCTTGAGCCCGGCCCGCCGCAGACGCCGCCGCCCCAGGCCAGCGGCGCAGCCTGGGTGCTGGCGCGCCTTGGACCGTTGCAGGTGACCCGCCGTTCACTGGAGCTGGGCATCAGCGGCGGCACCCTGCTGTTCACCCTGGTGCACAGCGCCAACCTGATGTTGCTGACCACCCCGCCCGAGCAGCTGGTCTGGGCGATCAGCTGGTCGTTGACGCCCCTGGGGCGCCTGGGGCTGCCGGTGGAACGCCTGGGGTTCACCCTGCTGCTGTCGCTGCGCTTTCTGCCGTTGGTGCAGGAAGAGCTGCAGAACCTGGTGCGGGCCCTGGCCACCCGGGCGGTGGTGCTTAAACGGCTGGGCTTCAAAGGTGGGCTGGCGCTGGTACTGGCCGTCGGCGAGCGCCTGCTGGCCAACGTGCTGCTGCGGGCCGAGCAGGGTGCCGATGCCCTGCTGGCCCGGGGTGGTCACGGGCTGGACCCCCGGGCGCTGGGCCCAAGGGGCGCGCAGGCGCTGGCGCTCAACGGCGGTGCGATGGTTGCGCTGCTGGTGCTGATGTTGTTGCGTTGGAAAGTCGGTGATCTTTAATGGCGGTAGTGGATGGCGCAGCTGCGCCCCTTGATTTGAGCGCTGAGCGTTATCTCAATCACCCGACCTTCGGGCTGCTCTATCGGGTGGCACCGGTTGACGATGGCCGCGATCTGTTCGCGACGCTTTATGCCCAGCGCATCTTTTTTGTGGTCACCCTGCAGCCGCGGGGAGCCATGTTTGATGTGGTTCCGTTGATGGATGCCCGCCATCTGGCCGAGCAGAATCTGTCGCGGGCCCGCCGTGCCGGACCCGAGGTTCACGCCCACTGGCGTCAGCTGTTTGACCAGACGTTCATCTGACCCCGGCCATGAACGGGGCCAGTCACGGGGCTATGAACGCTGATCTGTCCGGCCCGCTGGCGGCCCGGTTGCAGCAGATCCGGGCCCAGCTGCCGGCCCCCACCCGCCTGCTGGCGATCAGCAAGGGGCAGGACGGGGCGGCGATTCGTGAAGCGGTGGCCCTGGGGCAGCGCAGCTTCGGTGAAAGCCGCCTGCAGGAAGCCATGGCGAAGCAGGCCGAACTGCGCGATCTGGAGCCCCTCGACTGGCACTTCATCGGCCGGCTGCAGGCCAACAAGGTCAGGCCGGTGCTGCAGCACTTCGGCACCATCCATTCGATCGACAGCCTGGCCCTGGCCCAACGGGTGGCGCGCATCGCCGCCGAGCTGAACCTGGCCCCCGGGCTGCTGTTTCAGGTCAAGTTTCGCCCCGACCCGGCCAAGGGGGGCTTCAGCCCCGATGAGCTGTGGGCGCAGTGGCCCCAGCTGCGCGATCTGGCGCCGGCCCGCCCCCTGGGACTGATGACGATCACGCCACTGGGCCTGGCGGCGGATGAGAGCCGCCAGGTGTTCGAAGCCTGCCGGCAGCTGGCTGACCGGCTTGGGCTGCCCGACTGTTCGATGGGCATGAGCGGTGACTGGCGCGCCGCCGCCGCCGCCGGCAGCACCTGGGTGCGCATCGGCAGTGCTCTGTTTGGTCATCGGGCGCCGATCGGCGGCTGAAACCCTTGCTTCCGCTGGCGCGGGACGCTATCAGGGGTTCAAGGACCAATGAGGTTGTCTTCGTGTCGCTGTTCTCCCGCCTTCGCGCTGTCGTCTCTGGCGATGACTACCTGGATGGAGACTTTGATGATGAGCTCGATTACGACGGTGGCGAGTTGCCCGAATCGTCGTCCTCGTCTGCGTTCGGCAAAAGCGGCGCCCTGGCCCCTCTGGGCGAGTTTCGCGGGGAGGACCCCTTTGCCGGCACCAATGTGATCGGCATGCCTGGCCTGACCAGCGCCGCGGCCGAGGTGACCCTGATGGAGCCCCGCAGCTTTGACGAGATGCCCCGCGCCATTCAGGCCCTGCGGGAGCGCAAAACCGTGATCCTCAACCTGACGATGATGGATCCGGATCAGGCCCAGCGCGCCGTCGATTTCGTCGCCGGCGGCACCTTTGCCATCGATGGACATCAGGAGCGGGTCGGCGAGAGCATCTTTCTGTTCGCGCCCAGCTGCGTGACCGTGACCACCACCGGCGGCGAAGAGGTCACCTCGCCGACGATGGTCAGCCACACCCCCAGCAGCGGCCTGGCAGACACCCAGGAAGCCGCTCCCAGCCCGGCCTGGGGCCGTCAGGAGATGGCCAGCGCCCTGTGACGCGCACCCTTGGGGTTGTGGGCCTGGGCCGCATGGCCCAGGCTTTGTTGCGTCCCTGGCTGGATCTGGGCCTGCTGCAGCCTGACCAGGTGCGGGCGGTGGTGGCCAGTGAGGCTTCGGCCCAACGTCTGGCGCCCCTCTGGCCCTGCGCGCTCGGCACCGATGCCGCAGCGGCCTGGGATGCAGACGTGGTGTTGCTGGCGGTCAAGCCCCAGCAGCTGGCGGCGGTGGCGGCCCGTGCAGGAGCAGCACCGGGTCCGTCCGGACGCCTGCTGGTGTCGGTGCTGGCCGGGGTGACGCTGGCGCGGCTCGAGGCGCTGTTCCCCGCCTGGCGTTGCGTGCGCGCCGTCCCCAACACACCGGCCCTGGTGCGCGCCGGTCTGACCGGGTTGGCCTATGGCGCGGCGGTCGAGGCCCACGAGCGCCAGTGGCTCGAAAGCCTGTTTGCAGCGGTGGGTCAGGTGCTGCCCCTGCCCGAAGCCCAGCTCGATGGCTTTCTGGCACTGACCAGCAGCGGTCCTGCCTTTGTGGCCCTGGTGGCCGAGGCGATGGCCGACGGTGCCGTGGCCGCCGGCCTACCCCGGGATCTGGCTCTGCAGCTGGCGCACCGCACCCTGGCGGGTACCGCCGCCCTGCTGGAGCAGCAACAGCTGCACCCGGCCCAGCTCAAGGACATGGTCACCAGCCCGGGGGGCACCACGATCGCCGGCCTGCGACAGCTCGAACGGGCCGGGTTGCGTTCGGCCCTGATCGAGGCGGTTGTGGCCGCCGCCGAGCGCAGCCGTCAGCTGGCCTGACGCTTTTGGCCCAACCTGGGCTCGCTGCCGGCCAGCAGCCGCTGGATGTTGGCCCGGTGGCGCACGATCACCAGCACGCTGGTGAGCAGCGCCAGGATCAGGTAAGGCCAGCGCAGGCCCATGCCGTTGGTGGCAAACCAGCCCAGCATCAGCAGGGGCAGGGCCGCGGCGGCGGCAATGCTCGACAACGAGACGATGCGGCTGACGCTCAGCACCGCCAGGAACACCCCGAAGCAGGCCAACCCCACCGGCGTCGCCAGGCCCAGCAGCATGCCCAGGCCCGTGGCCACCGCCTTGCCCCCTTTGCCCCCCAGCCAGATCGGGAAGCTATGGCCGGCCAGGGACGCCAGGCCGCAGGCCACCACCACGCTGTCAAGGATCCAGCCCCCGCTGCCCAGGGGTGTCCCCAGGGGCTCGAGCACCGCCTTGGCCAGCAGTACGGCGGCGGTGCCCTTGAGCACATCAATCAGGAACACCACCAGCGCCGGCCCCTTGCCCAGCACCCGCAGCACGTTGGTGGCCCCGGTCGAGCCCGAGCCCTCGCGGCGGATGTCCAGGCCCGCCAGCCAACGACCCGCCAGGTAGCCGCTCGGGATCGAACCCAGCAGATAGCCGGCGAGCAACAGCAGCAGGATCAGTCCAGGAGTCATGGCAGCCGGGTTCAGTAGGGGGGCAGGTCGTCGACCTGTTCGCCGGGACCGGCGGCAAAGGCCAGCCACAGCGGAAACTGCAGCACGGGGACCTCGATCGCCGGCACGCCGGGATCGATGACGATGAACGGCAGTTCGCCCCGTTCTTCGAGCCGGTCGGCCCGTTCGATCAGGGCATCGGCCCGTTCGAACAGCACGATGCCGCTGTTGGGGCCAAAGTCTTCACGGCCCAGGCCCAGGCAGTCCTGCAGGCCGCGGCGCCATTCGCCCAGGCGCTCGGGTTCGCCTGCCAGCACCAGGGTCTGGAAGCGTTCGCCATAGAGGCGCGTCAGGATCGCGATCGCAGCGGCTGCCACCAGGGCGTTGCGGCTGCGGCTGCCGCGGCTGTTCTGGGCGCCGCGCCCGCCCTGGGCCAGGAACCAGTCATCCAGCAGCGCAGCACCCTCATCATCCAGGCTGCGCCGCAGGTTCCAGGGGTCCGCATAGAAGTCGGGCTGGCCGCTAAACCCCTGCAGGTGCTGCCGGATCAGCTCGGCATCGCCAGCGAACAGGCCGGCTGCCGCCGGCGGCGCCGAGGAATCCCCGCCGGCGGCCGAGGGATTTGCGGAGGACTGCGCCTGATCCAGCGGCGAGGGCTTCACCAACAGCGGCTGGGGCACCAGCTCGATCTGTTCGGCCGCGACGGCCAGATCCTGCAGGGCGCCCACCAGGTACTCCTGGAACCCTTTGACCCGCCGGGCGATCTGATCCGACTGACCGCTGAAGGTGGCTGTGATCTCTTTGTTGATCTGCTCGCGCCGCGCCTCGAGCTGCTGGATCTCATCCAGCAGGCTCTGCCGCTGGGTGCGCAGCTCCTGCAGGGCCAGGCTGACCAGCTCTGTTGGGGCCCCTGTGGTGGCGTCAGTCGCAGCGGGATCGGCGGTCGGGGAACCGGGTGTCAGGGATTCGGGGGTCAGGGAATCGGGCATGGGGCGTCAGTCGGGCGTCCTAAGCTGGGGCAGGCGCGTCTCGAGCTGCTGGCGCAGTTCGGATGCATCGAACAACACCGGCAACAGGTGGATGCTTTTCTGTTCACGGAAATAAAACAGCACCGGCACAGCGGGCCAGAACAGTCTCCATCCCAACCACTCGCTGTAGGGGAAGCGCCGCAGCAGGGTCTGCCGGCGCAGGACCAGCAGCGCATCGGCCGTGAACACCAGCCGCAGCAGCACGCTCTGCAGCATCAGAAACAGTCCGAACAGGCTGACCACCAGGGCCAGCCACAGGGCCGGAGCCCACAGCCAGGCCAGCGGCAGCGCCGCCAGGCCCAGCAGCACCACCGCCAGGGGGACCCAGAAGCGCGGTGCCAGCACCACCTCGTCAGTCATCAGGTGAACAGCAGTTTGGTGAGCAGGGCATCCATCAGCGCCACGGTCACCAGGATCATGACCACAGCGCCGGTGGTGCTGCTGCCCACCTCCTTGGGGCCGCCCCGGGTGGTGAGCCCCCAGCCGCAGGCAATGACGGCGATCTGCAGCCCGAAGATCACCGCCTTGAGCAGCATTGACGGCAGATCCGACGGGTTCATCCAGGTGCGCACCGAGTTCCAGAACACCGCCGGTGGGATCTGATACAGCCAGGTGCTGCTCACCTGTCCGGACCAGATGCCGACCCAGAAGAACAGCAGGCATTGCACCGGGGCCATCACCACCATCGCCAGCACCCGCGGCACCACCAGGTATTCGACCGGGTCGGTGCGCAGCATCGTGATCGCATCGATCTGCTCGGTCACCTTCATGGTGCCCAGCTGGGCCGCGTAGGCGGTCGCCACCTTGCCGGTGATCAGCGTGGCGGTCAGGATCGGCGCGATCTCACGGGCCAGGCCTAGGGCCAGCAGGCCCCCCACCGTGGCGCCGGCTCCCTGCTTGGTCAGTTCGGCCGCCACCTGGATATTGAACACGGTGCCGGCTGCCAAGGCCGTGATCACCACGATCAGAAAGCTGCCAGGACCGGCTTCCATCAGCTCGGCCATCAGGTCGTTGGTGTTGACCTTGCCCTTGGCCAGGGCGCTGACCGCCTGACCACCGATCAGGCAGCTGGCCCCCAGGCGGTTCAACCAACGCGGACTGCGCAGACGCCGGGGCGATGCGGGGCTGTCGGATGGTGCACTCATGCCTGCTGCCTGCCGAGGAGTTGACCCGTCGCGGGCCAGCGTCGCATCACCACAAGGCCCAAGGCGATTAGCACCGCCGGGATCAGGCCCATGCAGAAGCGAATCGTCAGCAGGGCGCTGCCCGGCTGTTGGGCTGCGTTGAGGGCTTCGTTGTAGCCACTGGCGCTCAGCACCACCCCCAGCAGGGCAATCACCGCGCTGATGCAGACCTTCTGGGCCAGCACCATCCAGGCGCTGTACTGGCCGGCCGGTTTTTCGGGATCGGCATCGATCGCGTCGGGCAGCAGCGACCAGGGGATCAGGTAGGCCGTCGAGGCCCCGAAGCCGGCCAGCACGATGGTGAAGACCAGTGCCGCCAGCCTGCAGCCGTTGGCTGCGCTGCCCAACACCGCCACGTTGGGGTCCAGGGGCTGCAGCACCATCACCAGCAGGCAACCGCCGATCCAGAGACTGCCGCCCCAGCGCAGGGCCAGAATCCGGCCGCCGCGGTGGGCCACGGCGGTCCATAGCCAGAGCCCCGCCAGCGAACTGAGCAGAAACGGCAGCAGGATCAGCTTGCTCAGACCTTCGGGGACCTGCAGGACCACCGGCAGAAAGAACAGGGAGACCGCCTGCATCAACTGCAGGGCGCACCACAGCAAGAGGTACAGGCCCAGCACCATCAGAAAGCGGCCGTTGCGTCCGACCCGCTGCAACAGCTTGCGGGTCGTGCCGCGACTGCTGACGGGCCGGCGGCAGCGGCGCGCCACCGGCAGCAGACCCCAGCCGCACAGCAGGGCCGTGACCGCGATGATCAAACCGGAGACCAATCCCACCGGCAGGTAGGTGCGCGCATCACCCAGGTTCTGCACCAGCACCCCTGCCAGCAGGGCTGCGGTGATCGTCGCCAGGATCGAGCCGGTGAAGCGGGCCGTGTTGAGCCGGGTGCGCAGGCTGACGTCGCTGCTCAGTTCGGCCGCCAGGGCGGTGTAGGGCAGGTTGACGCAGGTGTAAAGGCTGTTGGCGAGCACCGAGACCGCCAGAAAGATCCAGAACCGGATCCCGCTGGCACTCCAGGGGGGCAGCCACCACATCGCCGCCATGGCCACGCCCAGGGGCACGGCGCTCGCAAGAATCCAGGGCACCCGAGGCCCCCAGGGATGGTTGCTGGTCTTGTCGCTGAGCCAGCCGACGATCGGGTCGTTGACCGCATCCCAGAGGCGACCGACCCCATAGGCAAGTCCGGCCAGCCAGGGGGGCAGACCGGCTGCCACATAGAACCGCAGCAGGTAGAAGCCGATCAGGGCCGCCCCCATGCCGGTGCCGACATCGCCCAGGCCATAGGCCCACAGCAACCGTTGACGGGCGGAGCCGCGCAGATCGGCGGCATCCTGAAGCTCAGCGGCCAAGGGGCTGCGTCCAAACGCAGGTCATAATGCTGCAGGATTCAGGGGGCTCTGCTCTATTGGGGGCAGGGCCCTGGGAATCAGGCACTGCAACGGTTTTGCAGCCATGCCGCGGGCGTAGTTTAGTGGTAAAACCTCAGCCTTCCAAGCTGATGATGCGGGTTCGATTCCCGCCGCCCGCTTTTTGAACAGCAACTGCTCCAAGTGCCAATGGGCTCCAGGGGGCCAGAGGGGTGCGAAGCGGTGTCGAGACATTGTCGATACATCTTCGCGGGGCGCGTTGGTCATCCCCGCTGCCGGGGCGGTTCTCACACCAGTCAGATTCGGTCTGCCGCATCAGGTGTGGAGCCCCGTAGTCCTTGGTTCGGCTCTCCCGATTGGGTCAGCGGGTTGGGGTGGCGACAGTGGGCGGACCGGGGCGAAAGACACCCCGTGTTTGATCCTTCGCCAGCCCCATCATGTTGACCGTTCGTACCACTTCTCCCTTTCAGTTGTTTGATCGTCTCGAGCAGCAACTCAGCCATCAGCTGCAGGGCGCCGAGCGCATTCCAGCAGCCGAGGTGCATGAAACAGCCGAGACCTTTGCCGTGGTTCTGGAACTTCCTGGCGTGGACAAAGACGCCATCAGCGTCCAGGCCACCGAGCGCACCTTGGTGATCAGCGCCGAACGCCGTCAACCGCAGGCCCAAACTGCTGAAACCCCCGAAGGGGCCGCGTTGCTGAGCGAGTTTCGCTACGGCACCTGGAGCCGCAGCTTCCGCTTCCCGCAGGCGATCGAGCACGAACAGCTGCAGGCCCGTTACAAGGACGGGTTGCTGACCGTGACCGCTCCCAAGGCCCAGAAGGTGAGCAGCGTGACCGTTCAGGTGGAGGGCTGAATCTGCAAGCAACCTCGCCCATGAGAGCGTTCGGCCCCTGCCGCAAGGCGGGGGCTTTCTGTTGGTCAGAGCTTTTGAAGTTCGGTCTGGGTTGGAAAGGGAATCTCGATCCCTTGGGCTTCGAAGCAGGCCAACAGATCCGTGTTGAGTCGACTGATGCCGTCCTTGAAGGCCCCGTAGCTTGGATGGCTGGACCTGAAATCAAAGACATAGTCATAGCTGAACTCGTTGATCGTCATCAGCCGGCAGGAGCGGAAACGGAATAGAGGATCCTTGTCCACCACTCCGCGGATCAGGTTCGGTATGTCATGCAACTGTTGTTGATTGGTGTCATAGGAGACGCCGATCACAATTCTCGATTTCTTGACCTGGTCGATCAGTTCCTGGAGCCGTTGCAGGATCCGTTCACGCACCTGCAGAAAGGCGGCCCAGCCATGCAGAGAAACCATTGCAAAACAGATCAGAGTCAGGCTGTCAGTGCTCAGCTGATCGATGCTGACGATCACGTCCGCCAGATCGGGATCTGCGGCCAGGGCCGCTCGGCTGTAGTGCAGCAGGTCACTGATCTGATCGGGCGAGAGTTCCTCGTGGATCGCCAGTTTCAGATCCAATCCCTGCATCGGGTTGGCTTCGCTTGACGGGCTGCGACGTGAAAAGTTGATGATCGTCGTTTCGTCGGCGATCGAGTTGGGAATGGTGATCCGACTCTCGAGGGTCTGCAGTTCCAACGAACGGAGGCCGATTTTGGTAATGAAGCCGGTGTCCTCACCGACCTTGCAGAATTCGCCCACCCGTAGCGGTCGATCGGTCTGAATGGCCAGGCCGGCAAACAGGTTGCCTAACAGTTTGGAGGCGCCCAGGCCGACGGCCAGGCCAGGCACTGCTGAAAAGGCCAAGACTGTTGTCGGGGGCAATCCCAGCAGAATCAGCAATTGGTACAGCAGTGCCAGTGCGCTCAACACCCCCAGGCTTCTGCTGATTGGCATCAGCAGATTGTTCATCCGTTGCAGCATCAGCTGGGATTGGCTGCCTCTGAGTTTCATCAGCCATTCGGCGGCAGATCGTCCGAGGGCTTCAAAAAATAGAAAGCTGAGCAGGCTGGCGGCAATAAAGTAAACAATGTAGTAGAAGAAGGTGATCAGCTCCAGGGGGCGGCCGGTGACATTGATGTAGTCATTGATCGCGATCTGGCTGAAATGGGCTATGGGCAGAACGGGGATGATGAATATGACCCTTAGCCAGGCAATATTGTCATCTTCTGTGGTTGGTAATTGTCGCTTGCTGTTGTCCTTGAGGCGGTAGGTTCTGACGAGTAACAGGGCTGTGATGTATGCCAGGCTGGCGCCGATAGCCGCAATAAATGCTGTTGCAATTATCTGCAGGATTGTTTGATCGAAATAGGATATTTCCAGTAGCGAGCGTGTCGAAGGATTTAATTTTAGATACCACTTTGGCGGTATGAGAAAGCCTGGGGTGTGGCTGAACTGCTTGTAGATCCCTGGTGTGGTGAAACTGTTTTTGGGGAGGTTGATGCGTTGGATGTCGCTGTACATCTGGCCGACGCGACTGACGGTATCTGCTGAGAAGAAGAAGTCGGTGTTGTCCGGGTCGTCGTCCCGTTCAGTGCTCAGGCTGATCGCGGTGCCAGGTAGCCGCCAGTTGCTGCCGGCCTTGCCCTTGTTGGCGCTCAGTTGGCTGAGCGCGGTGTTGCCTGGAATGTTGATGGGGCTTGGACTGGTGTTAAGGACGTAATCAAGAATCTGTTTGAGCTGCAGCGCCGCTTCTTCGGCCATGTCCTGGCGCACGCTTCCCGGGAAATGGGAGGCATTGAGGGCTCCGACCGCCAGCACGAACAGGGTTTCGGCATCCTCGATCTGCTCCCTGAGTTGCGGGCTCCAGTCCCAGCCCGGATCGGTGGCGCCGGCGCGGCTGATGGCGTCGGTCTGTTCGATCACCTCGGCCATCACGGCATAAAAATTGAGCAGGGTGCCGCGGGGGCTGTCGGCAACGACCTGACCCAGCTGATGCCGTTGCCAGGCGGCACGGGTCGCTTCCAGCTCCCCGTAAAACGGTTGCTGCTGCAGGGGGATGGCTCCCGGATGCGGGGTGCTGATCAGCGTTGAATGCGTGGTTCCCTTCTGGGCCCAGGCGGGCAGCAGGGGCAGCAGGCTCAGCCACAGTCCGAGCAGCAGCGCCAGCCAGGTCGACAAGCGGCGGTGCTGGCTGCGGAATGGCATCGACCGCGGTGCGGGGTTGGGTTGATGTTGCCAGTCGCAACGGTGGCTGGCCATGGCCTACGGCGCCAATACACCCGGAGCAACCAGCAGCATCAGACTGCGGCTCTCAAGGGGAGTGCCGGGGGGCTCCCAGGGGCTGGGTTCGGCGGGCAGATCTTCCCCGGGGGGCAGCCCGGTGTCGATCACCCGTAGCCAACCGCTGGGCGATGGCGGCAGGTCAAAGTGCATGGCCCGGTGAAAGGCGTTCATCCCACACCACAGCAAAGGCTGTCTCTGGGGCCCGTTCAGGCTCCAGGCCAGGCAGTGGGACCAGGCTGCCCAGTCGGGCTGGTCCAGCTCGACGCCATGCCAGTGGGGGCAGGGATGGTCCGGGTTCAGCAGGGGGGCTAGCTGCTGCCTCAGGATCAGCAGCCGCTGCACAAACGTGTGCAGGTCCAGATCGCCGGGGTCGGGTTGCCAGTGCATCCAGCCCAGGGGGTTGTTCTGGCACCAGCTGTTGTTGTTGCCCCCCTGACTGCGGCGCACTTCGTCACCCATCAGGAGCATCGGCACGCCGGGGGACAGCAGCAGCGTGGCCAGCAAGTTGCGCAGCTGGCGGTTGCGCAGGCTGCTGATCGCGTGATCTGAGCTGGGGCCTTCGATGCCGTGGTTCCAGCTGTTGTTGTGGTTGTCGCCGTCGCGGTTGTCTTCGCCGTTGGCGAGGTTGTGCTTCTGGTTGTAACTGACCAGATCGGCGAGGGTGAAGCCGTCGTGGGCCGTCAGAAAGGTGATGCAGGAACCGCTTCGGGTGGTGGTGGCGTGGAACAGGTCCGGGCTGCCGGCGATCCGTTGGCCCAGGGCCCAGCAGCTCTTGTCGTCCCCCTTCCAGAAACGGCGCACATCGTCACGCCAGCGGCCGTTCCAGGGGGCCACGCGCCGGGCCGGGAAGTCGGCCAGGCGGTACAGCCCACCGCAGTCCCAGGGTTCGCTGATCAGCTTGAGGTCGGCCAGCTCGGGATCGGCCTCCATCGCTTCGAACAGCGGCGGATCATCGAGCGGTGCCAGGTCTTCGCCGCGGCTCAGGGCGACCCCCAGATCAAAGCGGAAGCCGTCGATGCCCAGCTCCACGGCCCAGCAGCGCAGGGATTCGAGAATCAGCCGCCGCACCAACGGTCGGTTGGCGGCGATGGTGTTGCCGCAGCCGCTGACATCGAGGTAATCGCCGCGGCTGTTCTGCTGGTAGTAGAGCCGGTCCGCAAAGCCTCGCCAGCTCAGGGTGGGCCCGGCCTGGCTGCCTTCGGTGGTGTGGTTGTAGACCACATCCAGCAGCACCTCAAGCCCCGCCTGGTGCGCGGCGCGCACCAGCTCGCGAACCTGGGTTCTGGCCTGCAGGGGATCGTCGCCGATCAGATAGTCCGGGTGGGGGGCCATCCAGCTCAGGGGGCTGTAGCCCCAGTGGTTGTGCCGTCCCGCCGGGGCATCCTGGGGGTCAAAGGCCATCACCGGCAGCAGCTCGATCGTGGTGATCCCCAGCTCCTTGAGGTAGGGGATCGTGTCGATCAGGCCCAGCAGGGTCCCCTGGCGCGATGCCGCCACCGGTGAACCGGGTCCCTGGGTGAACCCGCCCACGTGCAGCTCATAGATGACCGTGCGCTGCCAGCTGTGGCGCGGCCTGGGCGCGCTGGCAAAGTCAAACCGATCCCGTTCGGTCACCACACCCTTGAGGGCATTGGCGGTGTTGGGGATGGCGCCCACCGCCAGCGCGCGGTTGTAACTGCTCCAGCCGGCAAGGGCGCGGGCGCAGGGATCCAGCAGCAGCTTGGAAGGGTTAAAGCCATGGCCGCCAGCCTGCAGCGGTCCGAACACCCGATAGCCGTAGCAGGTGCCCAGGCCGATGCCCGGCCCGCTCACCTCGACATGCCAGTGGTCGCCCGAGCGGTGGTCGTGATCCAGATCGACCGTTGCTGCGGCCTCGCTGGCGTCGCCATGCTCAAACAGCAGCAGCTCGATGCGGGTGGCCTCGGGGGCCACGACCGAAAAGTTGACGCGGTGCTCTCCGCTCAGACTGGCTCCCAGGGGCCAGGGGCGACCGCTGTTGACCGCTGTGATCTGCAGTCCCTGTGAATGGGCGGCTGACAACGGTTGTGCTTGGAGCGATCGGCTTCAAGCTAGGGGCAGATGGCAGGCTCGAGGGCAGAACGCGTGGCTTTTCTGACCTCGTCTCCTGCCTTTGCTGCCCCATCGCCTGAGCCGGGACGGCCGCCTCGCCAGTTGGGCGAAGGGTTGTGGCTGTTCGCACCCAACCGTCACACCCAGGGCGGCAGCAGCTGGCTGGTCCAGGGCGATCCGGCCCGGGGGGAGCCCGACGTCCTGGTGGATGCCCCGGCGCTGACTGCGGCCAACCGCGAGATGCTGGACCAGCGCCGGGCTGCCGTGGGTGTCGATGGCGGCCTGATCGTGCTCACCAGCCGCGAGGGCCACGGCCAGACCCGCCAGCTGCAGGAGCTGCTCGGCTGGCCGGTGCTGCTGCAAGAGCAGGAGGCCTACCTGTTGCCGGGGGTTGGGCGCCTGCATCCGTTTGCCGGGAGGCTTGAACCGGCGCCTGGTCTGGCTCTGCTGTGGACCCCCGGCCCGACGCCGGGGTCCTGTGTGCTGCACCTGCGCTGCGCCGCCTTTGACGGGCTGTTCTGCGGACGGCTGCTGGTGCCCGTGGCGGCGGGGGCGTTGGCGCCGCTGCGCACGGCGCGCACCTTTCACTGGCAGCGCCAGCTGGCCAGCCTGCAGCACCTGCTCAGCTGGTTGCCAAGCGGTTCACCGGACTGGCTTGCCACAGGAGCCGGCCTGGGGGCCCTGCGGGGCCAGCCGTTGGTCGGCGACGGGGCTCAGAAGCTTAAAAGCACTGCGGCGCAGTCTTTCTGAGCAATTCATGCCGATCGGTCGTGGCGGCTGCGTTCATGCGGATGTTGCAAAAAATCCACGAAAACCATTGCAGCAACACACTCTTTGGTTGCAGGCGGGCGCCATGCTCCATACCATTGGCGCGGCCAATGCCATTCCAATGGCGGTCGGGGAATGCCGATTCGCCAGCACGACCGCTCCACGAGCAGTCGGTTCCCCCCAACCCCCAATCAAGCCTTTCCTGTCCCATGAACAAAGCTGATCTGGTCAACCTTGTGGCAGCCCGCACCGAGCTGACCAAGACCGACGTGTCCCAGGTGGTCGATGCTGCGATCGACACCATCATCGATTCGGTGGTCGAAGGGAAGAAGGTCTCGATCCTCGGTTTCGGCTCGTTTGAGCCCCGTGAGCGTTCGGCCCGTCAGGGTCTGAACCCCAAGACCGGTGAAAAGATCAAGATCCCTGCCAAGCGCGTGCCTGCCTTCACCGCCGGCAAGATGTTCAAAGATCGCGTTCAGGGCTGATCACTCGCCACCCCATTCGCCAACACGAGCAAGGCGGCCCTGAGGCCGCCTTTTTTGTCGATCTGCTGCCGCGTCACGTGCGCGTCAGGCTCGAGCAGGGCCTGGCGCTGCGTGGCCATGGCTACCGGGGGCGTTATGCACCGTCGCCCAGCGGTGCCCTGCACCGGGGCAATCTGCGCACGGCTCTGGTCAGTTGGCTGGAGGCGCGACTGGCCGGTGGTGCCTGGCTGCTGCGCATCGATGATCTCGACACCCCGCGCCTGGTGGCCGGTGCCGAGCTTCAGATCCTTGATGATCTGCGCTGGCTAGGCCTCAACTGGGACGGCCCGCTCTGCCGCCAGAGCGAGCGACGCGGTCTGTACAACAGCGTGCTGACAGCCTGGCGTCGTGCCGGTCTGCTCTATCCCTGCCGTTGCTCGCGGCGGTTGCTGGCCGATGTGTCGGCACCCCACGGCACCCTGAACGTCTACCCCGGCTTCTGCCGCGGACGCCAGCTCGGATGGGGGCCCGAACAGGGGCGCCTGCCCAGTTGGCGGCTGCGCCTAGGAGACGGCGAACTGCGGTGGTCAGAACGGTTGGCTGCCGCCGGGGTGCTCGATGGCCCTTCGGCGGTGGGCGATGTGGTGCTGCGGCGCGCCGATGGGTTCATCGCTTATCACCTCGCCACGGCGATTGATGAGCTCGACCTGGGCATCACCGAGGTGGTGCGGGGCCAAGACCTGTGGAGTTCCACGGCGGCTCAAGTGGCGGTCCTGCGGCAGCTGGGGGCGCCGCCGCCCCGCTACGCCCA
This sequence comes from Cyanobium sp. C1_MAG_00004, assembly GCA_027486935.1. Classification (GTDB taxonomy): domain Bacteria; phylum Cyanobacteriota; class Cyanobacteriia; order PCC-6307; family Cyanobiaceae; genus RGUW01. The sequence goes on from JAIXOF010000129.1 coordinate 27,784, forward strand.
CGTGCCGCTCTGGCGTGACGCTGCCGGTCAGCGCCTGAGCAAGCGTGAGGGCTCAGAGGGATTGGCGGGGTATCGCGCACGGGGCTGGGATGGCCCGGCGGTGATCGGCGACCTGGCTGCCAGCCTCGGCCTGGTGGCGGCGGGCGAGCGGCTCAGTGCCGATGAGCTGCTTGAGGAGCTGCGTCATCAGCCTGGGCGCCTTGCCGCAGTCCTGGGCAGAGCCCTGAAGCCTTAAGGAAAGTTTCGGGATCAAACCGTGCTGGCCGGACCACACTGAACCCAATTCGGAAACACTGTTGGAGATGGGTGGAATGGGGCAAAGCCAGGTCTGTCAGCGCTGCGGTGGCAGCGGCATGCTCAGGTTGGGCGATCAGAGTTTTCGCACCTGCCTCGAGTGCCTGGGGCAGGGACGGCTGAACGGATTCACGGCTTCCACCACCACGGTTGCCACCACCACGGCTGCAACCACCATGGCGGCCCTGCGTCAGGTTGAGCCGGCCACGGTTCAGCTCAGCAGTTCACGCCCTCTCAACGGCGCGCCTGCTTCTGCTTCTGCCGCCAGATGAAGAAGGCTGTGGTGGCCACCACCGCTGCCAGAGGTGCTGCGGTCAGCAGCAGCAGAATCACGGCTGTCCAGTCGGTGTACATCGGTTTGGGGCCTTGCCTCGTTCGACATCCTCTCATTGATCGCCTGCGTCACCCCTGCCTTTCGGCGCTGGCAGGGGCCATGGGCGCGGCCCTGATCCTGACGGGCGGCACCGCCAGGGCCGGCGTGCTGTTCGAGAACTGCGTCAGTGGGCTGGATGGCGCGGTCAGCTGCGACACCCGGCCCACCGGCAACACCCGCCTCGATGACGAAGCCGCTCGCTACGGCCTGTTTGATCAGGCCAGCCCGGGCTGGGCTGAATACAACCCCTATGAGGGCGACGACCAGATGCTGGGCGGCGGCAGTTGGTGAGCAGACCCGCTGCAGGACGCCAACAGACCGGTTGAATCCCGATAGAGCAGGTGCACAGGCGGGCTCAGGTCTCGCCCCCCTTGCACCTGGAGTCGGCTGTGAACAGCGCGGTGACAGCCAGCGTCGAGCGATGCATCGCCCGCCATGGCCGCTGTCCTGAAGCGCTGATCGAAATTCTGCATGCCCTGCAGCACCAGCACGGGTGGCTGTCACCGCCCGCCCTGGCAGCGGTATCCCGGGGCCTGGCCCTGCCCCTGAGCCGGGTGCAGGGGGTCGCCAGCTTTTATCACCTGTTCGCTTTGCAACCGCCGCCGCGCCACCGCATCGCGGTCTGCCTGGGAACGGCCTGCTTTGTGCGCGGCGCCAGTGCGTTGCAGCAGCGGCTCGTGCAGGATCTGGCCCCAGGGTGGCAGCTCGAGCAGCTCAGCTGCGTCGGGGCCTGCGCCCAGGGACCGGTGCTGCTGGTTGATGGTCAGATTGCCGGTCTTGCAGCCATGGAGCTGCTGGCTCCGGCGGCTGGGGTGTCCTGATGGCCCAGATTCGCTGCTGCACGGCCAGCGGCTGCCGGGCTGCCGGTGGTGATGCCCTGCAGCAGGCCCTGCAGCAGGCCCGCGGGCACCAGGGTCTGTCGCCGGCCGCGCTGTCGATCAAGGCAGTGGGCTGTCTGCGGCTGTGTGGCCGGGGCCCGCTGGTGGCCCTGGACCCTGCAGATGGGGGCTGCCAGAAGCTGTATGGCGCCGTGCCCCCGGCCAGTGCTCTGGCGTTGGTGCAGCTGACGCTGGCACCGCACGCCCCCGGGGCCGCCGCCGCGCTGGCGGCCCATGCCGTCGATGGCGACCATCCGTTTTTTGCCCTGCAACAGCCGGTCGTGCTCGAGGGCCTGGGTCGGGTCGATCCCGAATCGATCGACGATGCCCTGGCCCATGGGGCCTACAGCCAGCTGCAGCGCTGCCGCGCTGAGGCGCGCCCGGAGCAGGTGCGCGCCTGCATCCGCCGCAGCGGGCTGCGGGGCCGGGGCGGGGCGGGCTACCCCACGGGTCTCAAGTGGGACACCGTGGCCCTGCAGCCGCCGGGGCCGCGGCTGGTGGTCTGCAACGCCGACGAAGGCGACCCCGGCGCGTTCATGGACCGGGCCGTGCTCGAGGGCGACCCCCATCGTTTGCTTGAGGGTCTGGCGATTGCGGCGTTTGCCGTCGGCGCCGAGCTCGGTTACGTCTATTTGCGGGCCGAGTACCCGTTGGCGATCGCCCGGCTGCGGCGGGCCCTGCGGCAGCTGCGGCAGCGCGGTCTGTTGCAGGGCCTCGATCTGCAGCTGCGGGTGGGGGCTGGCGCCTATGTCTGTGGCGAAGAGACCGCCCTGCTGGCCTCGATCGCCGGGGGGCGCGGCACGCCCCGGCAGCGCCCCCCCTATCCCGCCCAGCAGGGGTTGTTCGGCCGGCCAACCCTGATCAATAACGTCGAGACCCTGGCGGCGGTGCCGGCGATCCTGCGGCGCGGTGCCGACTGGTACGCCGCCCTGGGCACGGGGCGCAGCCGCGGCACCAAGGTGTTTTCCCTGTCGGGTGCCCTGCCCCACACCGGCCTGGTGGAGGTGCCGATGGGCACCAGCCTGCGCACCGTCGTCGAGACCATGGGCGGGGCCAGCGGGGTCAAGGCGGTGCAGACCGGCGGTCCGGCGGGGGGGTGCATCCCCTCGGCCCTGCTTGACACCCCGATCGCCTACGAAACCCTGGCGGAGCTGGGTTCGATGCTGGGTTCGGGGGGCATGGTCGTGCTGCCCGAGGGCCTGCCGATGCCCCAGCTGGCCCGCTATTTCATGGGCTTCTGTGCCGCCGAGAGCTGCGGCAAATGCGTGCCCTGCCGGGCCGGCACGGTGCAGCTCGCGCAGTTGCTGGATCGGTTCTGCGCCGGGCGTGGCAGCGCCGGCGACCTGCAGCAGCTTGAGCAGCTGGGCCGCATGGTCCAGGCCACCAGCCTCTGCGGCCTGGGGCAGGGGGCGCCCAATCCGGTGTTCAGCACCCTGCGCCACTTTCGCCACGAGTACGAAGCCGCCTGCGGCGGGGCACCGCGATGACGGCATTGACCCTGACGATCGATGGGGAGCTGCTGGCGGTCCCCCCGGGCACCACCCTGCTGCAGGCCTGCCGTCAAGAGGGTGTGGCCCTGCCGACCCTGTGCCATCTCGATGGTCTGCAGCCCGTCGGGGCCTGCCGGCTCTGCCTGGTCGAGGTGGAGGGGGCCGGGCGGTTGATGGCCGCCTGCCTGGGCCTGGTGGCCGAAGGCATGGTGGTGCGCACGGACACGCCCCAGCTGCGGGCGTTTCGCCGTCTGACGGTCGAGATGTTGTTCGCCGAAGGCAACCATGTCTGTGCCGTCTGCGTGGCCAATGGCGCCTGTGAGCTCCAGGACGTCGCGGTGGCCGTGGGCATGGACCATGTGGACCTGACCTATCAATGGCCGCAGCGCCCTGTGGATGCCTCGCACCCGCGCTTCGCGATCGACCACAACCGCTGCATCCTCTGCACCCGTTGCGTGCGGGCCTGCGACGAGCTTGAACGGGCCCATGTCTGGGATGTGGCCTGGCGGGGCAGCCACTGCCGCATCATCGCCGGCCTGGACCAGCCCTGGGGCAGCGTCGAGGCCTGCACCAGCTGCGGCCAGTGCGTCGATGCCTGCCCCACGGGCGCCCTGTTCGACAAACAGGAGACCTGCGGCGAGCGTCAGCCCCGCCCGCAGCGGGCCCGGCTCCATCGGGGGGGCCTGCCATGACCGCGACCCAGCCCCGGCTGCGGCTGGCCACGGTCTGGCTGGCGGGCTGCAGCGGCTGCCACATGTCCCTGCTGGACCTGGACGACTGGCTGTTTGAACTGGCGCGCTTTGCCGATGTCGTCTACTCGCCGATCGCCAGCGACTGCAAAACCTTTCCGGACAACGTCGACGTCGTACTGGTCGAAGGCGCCGTGGCGGGGGCCGACCACCGGGCCCTGGCCCTGCGGCTGCGCTGCTGCAGCCGGATGGTGGTGGCGTTGGGCGACTGCGCGGTCACCGGCAATGTCAGCGCCCTGCGCAACCTCTGCCCGGAGCTGCTGGAACGGGTGCTGCCCTTGCACGCGGTGATCCCGGTGGATCTGTATGTGCCGGGGTGTCCGCCGTCGGCTGATCGCATTCGCGCCGTGCTCGAGCCGCTGTTGCACGGACGCTTGCCATGACCCGCACGATCACGATCGACCCGGTGACCCGCATCGAGGGGCACGCCCGCATCACCCTGCAGCTCGATGGGCGGGGGCATCTGGCCGATGCGCGCTTTCAGGTGCTCGAGGTGCGCGGCTTTGAGCAGTTTTGTGTTGGGCGACCGTTCACCGAGATGGCGGGATTGACCTCCCGCATCTGCGGGATCTGCCCGGTCAGTCACCAGCTGGCGGCGGCCCGCGCCGGCGACAAGCTGCTGGCGGTGCAACCCCCTGAGGCGGCCCAGCTGCTGCGGCGGCTGCTCAACCTGGCCCAGATCCTGCAGAGCCACGCCCTGTCGTTTTTCTATCTCAGCAGCCCCGATTGGTTGCTGGGTTGGTCGAGCGATCCGGCCCGGCGCAACATCTTCGGGCTGATGGCGGCCGATCCGGAGCTGGCGCGCGGCGGCATCGGCCTGCGCCAGTTCGGGCAGCAGGTGATCGAGCGGCTGGGGGGGCGGCGTATCCACCAGGCCTGGGCCGTTCCCGGCGGGGTGCGCACCCCGTTGGCGCCCGAGACCCGCGACTGGATCCTGGCCCAGCTGCCCCAGGCCCGGGCCACCATGGCGCGGGTGCTCGATGGCTACAAGCGGCTGCTGGATGGTCCGCTGCGGCACGAGCAGCGCAGTTTCGGCAGTTTTGCCTCGCTGTTCATGGCGCTGGTGGGGCCCGACGGCTGCTGGGAGACCCTTGACGGTGCCCTGCGGCTGGTCGACAGCCGCGCCCAGGTGGTTGCCAGCGCCCTCAGTGCCGACGACTACGACCGGTTTCTGGGGGAGGTGCTCGAAGACTGGAGTGTTCTCAAATTTCCCTATTACCGGCCCCTGGGTTACCCCAAGGGTTTGTACCGGGTCGGTCCGTTGGCCCGGCTCAATGTCTGCACAGCGATCGGCACGCCCTGGGCCGACGCCGAGCTGGCTGACTTTCGCGGCCGCGGGGGCACCCCCGCCAGCGGCGGGCGGATCGTCACCGCCGCATTTGCCTACCACCAGGCGCGGTTGGTGGAGATCGTCGCCTGCTTGGAGGGGATCGAGGCGCTGCTGCAGGACCCCCGGATCCTGGACAGGCGGGTGCGGGCCCACGCCAGCCTCAATGCCCTCGAGGCCGTGGGCGTCGGCGAGGCGCCCCGCGGGACCCTGTTTCATCACTACCGGGTCGACGACAACGGGCTGCTGACCGCCGTCAATCTGATCATCGCCACCGGCCAGAACAACCTGGCGATGAACCGCACCGTGGCCCAGATCGCCCGGGCCTGCCTGCCCTGGCCACTGCCTGCGTCGGCCGCAATCCCCGAGGCGCTGCTCAACCGGGTGGAGGCGGGGATCCGTTGCTACGACCCCTGCCTCAGCTGCAGCACCCACGCGGCCGGGGCGATGCCCCTGCACATCGAGCTGCGCGACGCCAGCGGTGCCCTGCTGTGCGAGACGGTGCGCGATTGATGGCGAGCGCAGACCTGGTGATCGGCATCGGCAACCCGTTGCGCGGCGACGACGGCATCGGGGCGCTGGTGGCCGGCCAGGCCCGCAGCCTGGCTGCCGGCGCCCACCGCGGCAACCTGCGGGTGCAGGTGGTGCAGCAGCTGACCCCCGAGCGTGTTCTCGATCTGCAGCGGGCCGATCGGGTGCTGTTCGTGGATGCCTGCTGCCAGGCAGCAGCGCCCTGCCTACAGCCGCTGGCCGTCGCCCAGCCGGGCGAGCTGGCGCTGGGGCTGAGTCATCGGCTCGAACCGGCCCAGCTGCTGGCCCTGACGGACCTGCTGAGCGGTCGCGCACCGGCGGCCACCCTGCTGCGGCTGCCGGTCCATGTCCTGGACCATGGTCAGGGGCTGTCGCCCATGGCGCGGCGCCAGTTGCCCCAGGCCCGCTGGCTGCTGCTGCAGTGGATGAACGGCCATGCATGAACTGGGCCTGATGGCGGCGTTGCGGGACCAGGCCCTGGCGGCGATGACCCGGCAGGGTGGTCGCCAGGTGGTGGCCATGACCGTGCGGCTCGGCGAACTGGCCGGGGTCGATGCCGCCGCCCTGTTGCAGGCCCATGCGGTGGTGTCGGCGGGGACCCCTGCCGCAGCGGCCCAGCTGCGGTTCGAGCCGGTGGCGGCTCGCTGGTTCTGCGCTGGCTGCGCCGACGGGTTTTCGGCCGCGGCGGGCGACTGCACCTGCCCCCGCTGCGGCAGCCCCAGTCCGCGGTTGCTGCAGGGGGGCGAGCTGCAGCTGCTGGCGATCGAGATCGATTGATGCAGCGCCTGCGGCTGGTCTGCCGGGGGGTGGTGCAGGGGGTGGGCTTTCGCCCGGCGGTGTACCGGCTGGCGCGGGAGCTGGGGCTGAGCGGCTCGCTCGACAACCACCAAGGTGCGGTTGTGCTGGAGCTCTGGGGATCGGGGGCGATGCTCGAGCAGCTGTTGGCGCGGCTGCCCGGGGCGTTGCCAGTTCAGGCACGACTGGAGCCGTTGCAGCCCCAATGGCTCTCTGCCGGAGCCGTGGTTCCCCAGGATCTGCGCATCGGCGTCAGCGGCATGACGCCCCTGGCCGCGGGCTGGGTTGCCCCGTCCCTGGTGCCGGATCTGGCCCCCTGCAGGTCCTGCCTGGATGAGCTGGCGGACCCGGGCAATCGCCGCCATCGCTATCCGTTCATCAGCTGCAGCAGCTGCGGCCCCCGTTACAGCGTCGCCACGGCCGAGCCCTACTGCCGGGCCCACACCACCCTGGTCGGTTTCCGGTTGTGTGCTGCCTGTCAGGCCGAGTTTGACGACCCGGGCGGCCGCCGCTTTCACGCCGAGACGATCGCTTGTCCGCGCTGCGGGCCGCGGTTGCAGTGGTTTGGCCCGCCACGACCCCCTGGCGCTGCGGCCGACCCCCTGGGGCGGGCGGTGGCGCTGCTGCGGGGCGGCGGCATCCTGGCGCTGCAGGGCGTCGGCGGCTTTCAGCTGCTGGTGGATGCCACCAACTCCGCCGCGGTCACCCGCCTGCGCCGCCGCAAGGGCCGGCCGAGCAAGCCCCTGGCCCTGCTGCTGGCCGCGCCGGCGCCGCTGGAGCCCTGGCTGCGGATCTCGGCGGCGGAACGCCGTTGCCTGCACAGCCCCCAGGCCCCGATCGTGCTGCTGCAGCGCCGCCAGCGGCCTGGTTGTCCGTTGAGCGAGGCCGTGGCGCCGGGGTGCGCCGAACTGGGGATCATGCTGCCGGCCTCACCCCTGCATTGGCTGCTGGCCAGTGAGGCGGCCGTGCCCCTGGTGGCCACCAGCGGCAACCGCAGCGGCCAGCCCCTGGCCCACACCCTGGCCGAGGCCCTGGCCTGGCTTGTTGATCCCCTGGCGCCGATCGCCGATGGCGTGTTGCTGCACGACCGGGCCGTGGCACGGCCCCTCGATGATTCGGTGCTGCGTTGCATCGACGGCCAGCCGCAGCTGTTGCGCCGGGCCCGTGGCTACGCCCCCGGGCCCCTGCCCCTCCCGGCTGCCGGACCAGCCATGTTGGCGCTGGGAGGTGATCTCAGGTGTGCCCCGGCCCTGGCCCTGGGGCAGCAGGTCTGGTTGGCGCCGCCGTTGGGGGATCTGACGGGCGGCTGCACCCAGGCCCGCTGGCAGGCGGGTCTGGACGAGCTGTTGGCGCGCAGCGCTGGCCAGCTGGCCGCGGTCTGCAGCGACGGCCACCCGGGCTATCTGAGCCGGCAGTGGGCCCAGGCCCTGGGCCGGGCGCGACCGGCGTTGCAGCACATCAGCGTGCAGCACCACCAGGCCCATGCCCTGGCGGTGCTGGCCGAACACGGCCGCCGGCCGCCGGCGCTGGCCCTGGCGTTTGACGGCCTGGGCCACGGCCCGGGCCCGGTGCCGCTGTGGGGTGGCGAAGGGCTGCTGATCGATGCCGACGGTGGCGTCACGCGGGATATCTGCCTGCGGCCCTTTGCCCTGCCGGGGGCAGCCCTGGCCGTGCGCGAGCCCCGCCGCGCCGCATTGGGGCTGCTGGCCGGGGCGGGCTCAGCAGCCCTGGAGCACGGTGGGGCCGCGGCCAGCCTGGCCGCCTTTGCGCCAGGCGAGCGCCAGCTGCTGCTGCAGGCCCTGGCCTCGGGCTGCCAGAGCCCCCTGACCTCGAGCGTGGGCCGGCTGTTTGACGCGGTCGCCTCACTGCTGGATCTGGTGCAGGTGCTCAGCCACGAGGGCCAGGGCGGGCTGTTGCTTGAAGGCGCCGCCTCCGCTGCTGCTGCTACTGCTGCCGCTGCCACTGACCAAGCACTGGTGCAGGCTTACTCATTGCCGCTGCGCCCGGCCTCTATGGATCTGGACCTGCCCCACTGGTGGGACTGGCAGCCGCTGCTGGCGGCCCTGCTGGCCGATCGGGAGGCCGGCGTCTCCACAGCGGCGATCGCCCTGGGATTTCACCGCGCCCTGATCGCCGCGGCTGCCGCCTGGGCGGTGCGGGCTGCGCGACACCAACCCCAGGCCGATGCCCAGGCGCCGGTGGTGGTGCTGTGCGGGGGGTGTTTTCAGAACCGGCTGCTGCTGGACGGCACGGTTACGGCGCTGCGCCGCGCTGGTCTGCAGCCGTTGTGGGCCCAGCAGCTGCCCAGCGGCGACGGCGGCCTGGCCCTGGGGCAGTTGCTGGCGGCCCGGATCGGCGGCGGTTGTGCGGCGGCGGCCGTCGCTGGCGAATCCGCTCCCTAAACCAGGACCAGGCCGTCGTCGGGGGATCCCATGTGCCTGGCTGCCAGCGGCACGATCGTGGCGATCACCCCGCAGCCGGATGGCGATTCGCTGTGGCTGCGGGCCCGGGTCGATTTCGGCGGCGTCAGGCAATGGGTGAGCCTGGCCTGCCTGCCCCAGGCCCGGGTCGGCGATCAGGTGCTGGTGCATGTGGGCCTGGCACTCAGCCTGGTGGAGCACGAGCTGTGAGCAGCACGCGGCGGCTGACGGTCGATGCCAACGGCGCTGTCGCCTCGGTGGCCTACCGGCTCAACGAGGTGATCGCGATCTATCCGATCACCCCGGCATCGCCGATGGCCGAATCGGCCGATGCCTGGGCCGCCGAGGGGCGTCCCAATCTCTGGGGCAGTGTGCCGGCGGTGGTGGCGCTGCAGAGCGAGGCCGGCGCCGCCGGCAGCCTGCACGGCGCCCTGCAGGCGGGCGCCCTGGCCACCACCTTCACGGCCAGCCAGGGGCTGCTGCTGATGATCCCCACCCTGTACAAGCTGGCGGGCGAGCTGACGCCGGTGGTGCTGCATGTGGCGGCCCGGGCCGTGGCGACCCAGGGGTTGTCGATCTTTTGCGATCACAGTGATGTGATGGCCACCCGCGGCACGGGTTGCGGCCTGCTGGGTGCCGCTTCGGTGCAGGAGGCCAGCGACTTTGCCGCCATCAGCACCGCCCTGAGCCTGCGCAGCCGGGTGCCCTTTCTGCATGTCTTTGATGGCTTTCGCACCTCCCATGAGATTCAGGCGATCCAGCCCCTGGACGATGGGGTGCTGCGGCAGCTGGTCCCTGCCGCTGCGATCAGCGCCCATCGGGGCCGCGCCCTGACCCCTGAGCATCCGGTGATTCGCGGCACCAGCCACAACCCCGATGTCGGCTTTCAGGCGCGCGAGACGGTCAACCGCTTCGTTGAGGCGGTGCCCGACCACCTGCTCGCCGTGCTCGAGCAGTTCGCGGCGCTGACCGGTCGCCGTTACCGGCCCTACGAGTATCTGGGTGCGCCCGATGCCGAGCGGGTGCTGGTGTTGATGGGGTCGGCCTGCGAGACCGCCACCGAAACCCTGGCCAGGCTGGGGGCCGCTGGCGAGCGCTTGGGGCTGTTGAAGCTGCGCCTGTTCAGGCCCCTGGCGGCGCGGCTGCTGGTTGAGGCGTTGCCGGCCAGCACCCGCGTGATCGCCGTGCTCGATCGCTGCAAGGACCCCGGTGCCCCCGGCGAACCGCTGTACCTCGATGTCGTTACCGCCATTGCCGAACAGTGGCGCGCGGTGCATGGCGATCGGTGCCCCCTGCCCCGGGTGGTGGGCGGGCGTTATGGACTGGCGTCCAAAGAGTTCACCCCGGCCATGGTCAAGGCGGTGTTCGATCAACTGGCCCTGCCCGAGCCGGCCAACCATTTCAGCGTCGGGATCGATGACGATCTGACCCACCACTCCCTGCCTGTCGACAACACCTTTGTCTGCGAACCCCCGTTGGCTGCGGCGCCCGACGAGGTGCGGGCGATCCTCTACGGCTTGGCCTCCGATGGCACCGTCGGCGCCAACAAGGCAGCGATTCGGATCATCGGCGAGGCGACCGACCTGCAGGTGCAGGGAATGTTTGTCTACGACTCCCACAAAGCGGGCACGGTCACCGAGTCCCATCTGCGCTTTGGGCCGCGGCCGATCCGTTCGGCCTACCTGATTCAGCGGCCCACCCTGGTGGCCTGCCACCAGTGGGATTTTGTCGATCGCCTGGACCTGCTGGCCGGGATCGAACCCGGGGGCGTGCTGCTGCTCAACAGTCCCTATGGACCTGCCCAGACCTGGGCCCGCTTGCCGGCAGCGATGCGCGCCCGCATTCGCGCGCTCGAGCTGCGGGTGTTTGTGATCGATGCCCAGACGGTGGCGCGCCAGGCCGGCATGGGTTCGCGCATCAACACCGTGATGCTGCCCTGCTTCCTGGTGCTCAGTGGGGTGCTGCCGCGTGAGCAGGCGATCGCGCACCTGGCCCAGTCCATTCGCAGCAGCTATGGCCACAAGGGCGAGGCGGTGGTGGCGTGCAACCTGGCGGCCCTGGCGGCCAGCCTTGAGCGGTTGCAGCCCCTCGACTGGCAGGCCTGGCCAGCAGAGCCAGAGCCAGAACTCCTCTCGCTCGAGGCCAATGGCGCCCAGCCGCCCCCATCTCCGTTTGTGCAGGCGGTGACCCTGCCGATGCTGGCGCGGCGCGGAGACCAGCTGCCGGTCAGCGTCCTGCCCTGTGATGGCACCTGGCCGCTGGGCACCGCCCGCTACGAAAAGCGCAACATCGCCAGCGAGATTCCTGTCTGGGACAGCGATCTGTGCGTGCAGTGCGGCAAGTGCGTGCTGGTCTGTCCCCATGCGGTGATCCGCGCCAAGGTGGCTTCAGCTGAGGCCTTGGCGGCGGCACCGCCGGGGTTTGCTGTGGCGGCCGCGCGGGATCACGCCTTTGCAGGCCAGCAGTTCACCCTGCAGGTGGCGGCCGAAGACTGCACCGGTTGCGCCCTATGCGTGGCGGTGTGCCCGGTCAGCGATCCCGCTGATTCCTCACGCCGGGCGATCAACATGGCCCCGCAACGGCCGCTGCGGGCACAGGCGCGGCGGGACTGGACCTTTTTCCTGTCCCTACCCGAGGTGCCGCGGGCCGAGCTCAATCTGCGCAAGATCGGCCACCAGCAGCTGCAGCAGCCGTTGTTCGAGTTTCCAGGGGCCTGCGCCGGCTGTGGCGAGACCCCGTACCTCAAGCTCATCAGCCAGCTGTTTGGCGATCGCCTGCTGATCGCCAACGCCACCGGTTGCAGTTCGATCTATGGCGGCAATCTGCCGACCACCCCCTGGTGCGCCAATGCCGAGGGCCGCGGTCCGGCTTGGAGCAATTCTCTGTTCGAAGACAACGCCGAATTCGGTTTCGGCATGCGGCTCGCCCTGGATCAACGGCGCCAGACCGCCCTGGCCCTGCTGGCGGAGCTGCCGTTGCCCGCGGCCCTGATCGACGACCTGAGCAGCGCTGATCAGAGCGATGAAGCCGGCATCGTCGCCCAGCGCCAGCGGGTGGCGGCGCTCAAGGCGCGGTTGCAGCAGCTCGGGACGCCCCAGGCGCGGCGCCTGCTGCGCCATGCCGATGCCCTGGTCAAGACCAGTGTCTGGCTGGTGGGCGGTGACGGCTGGGCGTACGACATCGGCTTTGGCGGCCTCGATCACGTGCTGGCCAGCGGCCGCGATCTCAATGCGCTGGTGCTGGACACCGAGGTGTACTCCAACACCGGCGGCCAGGCCTCCAAAGCCACCCCCCTGGGCGCCGTCGCCCGCTTCGCGGCGGCGGGCAAGGCCACCGCCAAGAAGGATCTGGGCCTGATGGCGATGACCTATGGCGACATCTATGTGGCCAGCGTGGCGATGGGGGCCCGCGACGAGCACACGATCCGGGCCTTTTTAGAGGCCGAGAGCTATCCGGGCCCATCGCTGATCCTGGCCTACTCACACTGCATCGCCCACGGCATCGCCATGGGCGAGGGCATGACGCAGCAGCAGCTGGCGGTGCAGTCGGGCCGTTGGTTGCTGTATCGCTTTGACCCCCGTCGCCGCGCCAGGGGCCTGAACCCGTTGCAGCTCGACAGCCCGGCGCCGCGGTTGCCCCTGGCCCAGGCGATGGCCTCTGAAAACCGGTTCCGCCAGTTGCAACAGAGCCAGCCCGAGCGGGCCGCGGCCCTGGCGGCCCAGGCCCAGCAGGCCGTTGATCGCCGTTGGGCCCTGTATCGCGCCCTGGCCGCGCTGCCCGTGACATGAACGAGGCCTGGACCGTGATGGAGGTCTGTGGCGGTCAGACCCAGGCGATCCTGCGCTGGGGGCTGGATCAGCTGCTGCCCGATGGGATGGAGCTGGTGCACGGCCCAGGCTGCCCCGTGTGCGTGACACCGGCGGCCTGCATCGATCAGGCCCTGCAGCTGGCCCTGCAGGAGCCGGTGATCCTCTGCTCCTATGGCGACATGCTGCGGGTGCCGGGTTCGCCGCGGCCCCAGGGCTGCGGCGATCTGCTGCAGGCCCGTGCCGGCGGCGGCGACGTGCGGTTGATCACCAGCCCCTGGCAGGCCCTGGAGCTGGCCCGCCAGCAGCCTGAGCGGCAGGTGGTGTTGTTGGCGGTCGGCTTTGAGACGACTGCCCCGGCCACGGCGTTGGTGGTGCTGCAGGCCTGTCGGCTGGGTGTCGCCAATCTGACCCTGCTGCAGGCCCATGTGCGGGTGGTGCCGGCGATGGAGGCGGTGCTGGCGGCAGCGGGCAACCGGGTGCAGGGGTTTCTGGCGGCCGGCCACGTGGCGGCGGTGATGGGCAGCGCCGAGCTGGAGCAGCTGGTGCGGCGCTGGCGGATTCCTGTGGTGATCAGCGGCTTTGAGCCCCAGGAGCTGCTGGCGGCCCTCGAGCTGTGCCAGCAGTTGCTGTCCGCCGGCACGCCGCGGCTGATCAACGCCTACGGCCGGGTGGTGCGTCCGGCCGGCAATGGCGAGGCGCAGGTGCTGATGCGACGGGTGTTTGCACCGGCTGACGGTCCCTGGCGGGGGCTGGGGGCCATCCGCTCTGGGGTGCTGCGGCTGCGGCCGGCCTACCGCCACCTTGATGCCGTCGGCCGCTTTGGCCTTGGGGATTCAGGCAATGGCGAAGCCCAGACGGGGTCTGGCGCGCCTGATCCTGGGCCCCCCTGCCACGCCGCCGCCGTGCTGCAGGGCCGTTGCCGGCCCAGCGATTGCCCCAGTTTTGGCAGCGCCTGCACGCCCCAAAACCCCTTGGGGGCGCCGATGGTCTCGAGCGAAGGCGCCTGCGCGGCGTACTACCGCTACCGCCGATGAGCCGTGTCCTGCTGGGCCATGGCGGCGGCGGCAGCCTGATGCAGGAGCTGATCGCCGGCGAATTTGCCGCGTTGTACAGCGATCGGGCGCTGTTGGCCGATGATGCGGCCCGGCTCGAGCTGCCCCAGGGCCCCCTGGCGTTCAGCAGCGACGGCTATGTGGTGCAACCGCTCGAGTTCGCCGGCGGCGACATCGGCCGGCTGGCCGTGGTCGGCACCGCCAACGATCTGGCGATGGTGGGGGCCCGGCCGCTGCACCTGAGCGTCAGCCTCATCCTCGAAGAAGGCCTGCCCCTGGCCCTGTTGCGCCGGCTGGTGGCCTCCATGGCAGCGGCGGCCCGTCAGTGCGGCCTCACGATCGTCACCGGCGACACCAAGGTGGTCGAGCGGGGCAAGGCCGATGGGGTGTTCATCACCACCAGTGGCATCGGTGTGTGCCAGAGCCCTGGTGCCATTGGACCAGCGGCGATGGCCCCAGGCGACCAGCTGCTGCTCAGCGGCGATCTGGGGCGCCATGGTCTGGCGATCCTGGCGGCGCGCCATGGCCTCGAGCTGGATCCACCGGTGGCCACCGACTGCGCCCCCCTGTGGCCCCAGGTCGAAGCCCTGCTGCAGGCGGGGATCACCCTGCATGCGCTGCGGGATCTCACCCGGGGCGGTCTGGGCAGCGCCCTGCTGGAGCTGGCCGCCGTCAGCGGCTGTGATCTGTGGCTCGACGAGCAGGCCCTGAGCCTGGCCCCGGGGGTGGAGTCCTGTTGCCGCCTGCTGGGGCTCGATCCCCTGCACCTGGCCAACGAGGGCCGGTTCGTGCTGGCGCTGCCGGCCGATCAGGCTGTTGCAGCCGCAGCGATCCTGGCCCCCGGTGGCGGCCGCTGGATCGGCGAGGTTCGGGCTGGAACGGGTGCAGCGGTGCAGGTTCGCCTGCGCACCTGCCTGGGCAGCCAGCGGCTGCTGGCACCGTTCAGCGGTGAGCTGCTGCCGCGCATCTGTTGATGCCAGGGAGGTTCTGGGGCCTGATGCGAAGATGCAACTGCTGCGGGGTTGATTGTCCCCGTTTGGGGGGATCGCCGGGGAGGCGTCTCAGCCGAGAGTGGATCCAACCAGGCCAGCAAGGGCGTTCAGACGCCGGGATTGATCAGATGAGTCCGGACGCAGCATCGCTCACGATCGGTGAGCTAGAGGCCAATTATTCCCTGTACTGCAAGGCCCTGCGGCTGTTGATCAGGGAAGGCAAAACGATCAACAAGGTGCGCCGCACCGTCTGTTGGCAACGGCTGGAGACCCTTCATTCCTGCCTGCCGAACCAGTACCGCGATCCTGACTACCTGTTTGCGCTGTTGAAGCGCGAACTCACCACCGAAGCGGTCTGATTCAGCTGCTTGTGCAGGCTGTCGGCCAGCAGCACCGCCAGTGGTGCCAGGGCGATCCAGCCCAGCCATTGTCTGGGCACCGGTTCCATGCCGAACACCGCTGCCACCGGCGGCACCAGCACCAGCAGGGCAGCGATCAGGGGTTCGCTGAGCAGGCCCGCCCAGAACAGGGGATTGGCCTTGCACAGCAGTTGCCAGAACGGGCGGATGCTGCTGCGGCAGGCCAGCAATGCGCCCATCTGTCCTGCCACGATCAGCACGAACGTCAGGGTTGAGGCCTGCTGTTGGTTGTGGGGTAGGACCAGCAGGTAGCCCCCCATCGACACCAGCGCTTCGACCAGTCCCAGCACCAGGTAGGCCCGCAGCAGCACAGCCCTGTTGAGCAGCGGCGTCTGGCGGTTGCGGGGTGGGCGCCGCATCACCCCCGGTTCGGGCGGTTCGGCCCCCAGCCCCAGGGCGGGCAGCAGATCGGTGCCCAGGTCCACAGCCAGGATCTGCAGCACCGACAACGCCGGTGGAACCTGCAGGGTCACCATCGCCACGAACGGGGCCATCTCTGCCACGTTCGACGCGAGCACATAGGTCAGAAAGCGGCTGATGTTGGCCACCACTGCCCGGCCATGGCGCACCGCTTCGACGATGGTGGCGAAGTTGTCATCCAGCAGCACGATGTCAGCGGCCTCGCGCGCCACATCGGTACCGCTGCGTCCCATGGCGATGCCCACATCGGCGGCCCGCAGCGACGGCGCGTCGTTGACCCCATCGCCGGTGACGGCCACCACCTCGCCGAGGCTGCGGTAGGCCTCCACCAGGCGCAGTTTCTGCTCGGGGGCCATGCGGGCAAACACCAGGCGCTGGCGATGCCTGAGCAGCAACCGCAACTGCACGGGGCTCAGGTGATCCAGGGCATCGCCTTCAATCACGCGCACCGGATCGGCAGCCGGGCGGTCGGCGCTCCCGGCCGGCTGGTCCAGCAGGCCGATCTGGCTGGCAATCGCCTGGGCCGTCAGGCCCGAATCACCGGTCACCATCGTCACCTTGATCCCGGCGTCGCGGCAGGCGGCGATCGCAGCAGGCACCTCGGGCCGCGGCGGGTCATAGAGCCCCAATAACGCCACGAGGTGCAGGTCCTGCTCGAGGGCGGGACCCTTCTGGCTCGACCAGTCCGGGGCCAGCGGGCGAACCGCCAGGGCCAGCACCCGCAGTCCCCGAGCCGCCAGGACGTCGGCGGCGGCCTGCACCCGCAGCCGTTCGTCGTCGCCCGTTGCCCGGCACTGCTGCAACACCTCACTGGGAGCCCCCTTGCTGATCAGCAGTGGTCCTTTGCCGCTGTTCACCACCACGCTCATGCGCCGGCGGTGCGAATCAAAGGGCACTTCAAGCAGGCGAGGGTTCTGCTGACGGGCCTGATCCGGCGCGATTCCGGCGGCCAGCGCCGCTTGCAGCAGGGCGGTCTCGGTGCTGTCGCCGATGCCCAGCCAGTTGGCCTCGGGACCTGTGTTCCGGCGCTCAAGCCTGGCATTGGAGCAGAGACAGGCCCAGCGCAGGGCCTGCTCGCGGTTGGTGGCGTCGGGCCTGGACAACCAGATCTGCTCGAGCACCATCCGACCTTCGGTCAGGGTGCCGGTCTTGTCACTGCAGATCACGCTCAACGAGCCCAGGGTCTCGACCGCCGATAGCCGCCGCACCAGGGCCTGACGGCGGGCCATGCGCTGCACGTTGATCGCCAGGGCCAGGGTGACCGTGGGCAGCAGACCCTCGGGCACATTGGCCACGATGATGCCGATGGCCAGGATCAGGCTTTCCTGGCCGCCCATGCCCACCAGCCAGTAGCTCAGCAGAAAGATCGCGGCTCCCAGGGCCAGGGCCAAGGTGGTGATCGTGCGCACGATCTGCGCCACCTCCTGCTCCAGGGTGCTGGGGCTGCGGCGGGTCAGCACCGACAGCCGGGCCACATGGCCAAATTCGGTGTCACTGCCCGTGGCGTAGACGATCGCGGTGCCACGGCCGGCGGCCACCGTGGTGCCGGCCAGCAGCAGGTTGGCCCGTTCTCTGGCCAGCAGCAGGGGCTGTTCCAGCGCCTCAGCATGGCGGGCTGCCGGCAGCGACTCGCCGGTGAGCATCGAGAGGTCGACGCTCAGGGCCTGGGCTTCGATCAGGCGGCAATCGGCCGGCACCTGGTCACCGGCTTCCACCTGCAGGCAGTCACCGGGCACCACCGATTCGGCCGGGCGCTGCACCAGGGTCCCGTCCCGCCAGAGCTGCACCCGGCGGGGCAGAGCCCGCACCAGGGCGGCCATGGTGCGCTCGGCCTGGTACTCCTGCCAGAACGAGAAGCCGCCGTTGATCAGCACCACAGCCCAGATCGCCACGGCCAGTTGCCGGGTTCCAGCCAGCAGGGCCAGGGTTCCTGCCACCCACAGCAGCAGGGCCATGGGGTGCAGCAGTTGATCCCCCAGGCGCAGCACCAGGCTGCGTTGCTGCGGCGGCGGCAGCGTATTGGCTCCGAAGTGCTCCAGCCGTTGTTGCGCCTCGGCGCTGCTGAGACCCTGACGGCTGCTGCCGGTGGCGGTGAGCACAGCGTCTTCGCTCAGGGTCCAGATCGGGTGGGCGGCAGAGAGAAGCATGGCGAGCCGCAACGGTGGAGGTAATCCCGCTGCAATTCAGCCAAAGCCAATGCAACTGAATTGGGGGTGTTTCTAGGTTGGTTCTAGCTTCACTTCATGGCTTGGGTGGATGCATCGTGATGACCCGATATCCTGAGTTTCCTATTCCTGCTAACGAGTCCCATCGCTTGCGGGAGTTAGAGCGTTATGGTCTCGATGATGGCACCGATGATCCGCAGTTCTGCCGCATTCTTGAGCTGACGACTGATCTGCTGGAGATGCCGATCGGCTTGGTCTCCATCGTCGACCAGGATCGCCAGCATTTTCTGTGTCGCCATGGCATTGAGGAACGATCCACCCCTAGAAAGATGGCGTTCTGCGCCCACGCCATTGTCGGCGATAAACCACTGGTTGTTGAAAATGCTTTGTTGGATGAACGGTTTTCGACGAACCCTTTGGTGCTGGGACCGCCGCATATCCGCTTCTATGCGGGAGCGCCCCTGCGCACGCAGCGCGGATACAACCTTGGAACCTTGTGCGTGATTGATCACAAGCCGAGGCAGTTCTCGGAACGCCAGCAGAAGTGGCTTTCGCAGTTCGCAGATCTGCTGATGCGTGAGCTGGAGTGGCGCCATCTCAGCCGGCTCTGTCCCTTGACCGGCCTGCATCGACGCGATTCGTTTTTTGAGCTGGCTGACCATGAGTTCAAACGCGCCAAGAGCAATGGCTGGCCCCTGGCCCTGCTGAGCTTCGACATTGATAATTTTCGTCAGATCAACATGCGCTGGGGTCATGCCGAGGGGGACCGGGTGCTGGTCGATCTGGTTGGCGTCTGCAAGAGCATGCTGGATGAAGATGATTTGATGGCACGCATTTATGACGAGGAATTCTGTCTGCTGATTGTTGGTAAGGATGACGCTGCTGCCCTGGCGCTGGCCGAGCTGGTTCGACGTTCGATTACCCAGATGAACGGGATCTTTTCGACTTCTGAGTACAGGGTCTGCATCAGTGGTGGCATCAGCAGTCTCAGTCAGGCCGACCATTCATTCGCTGATCTCTATGGGCGTGCTGAGCAGGCTTTGCTGTTGGCCAAGAACAATGGCCGCAATCAGATCGCCCGCCTGTTTGCTAATTGAGGGGCAGGGTTTGTGCAGCGGATTGCCGGCTGTTTTGAAGGCTGGCCGATGCGAGCTGCCGGCTCTGGCCTGATTAGCTTGAATATGTCCATCAGGATCTCAATCATGGAATTGACAAAATGGGAGCCCTTGCGTGAGATCGAAGATTTTTTCGATCGCTATAGCCGGGCGATTGCCTCTCCGTTTGTGCGCGGTTCAGAATTGGTCGCCAACGGCGGCTGGATGCCGCGCGTTGATGTGAGTGAGAACGATTCTGCCTTTGTGATCAAGGCAGAGATACCGGGTATAAACAAGGATGATGTCAAGGTGACCCTCGATAATGGCGTGCTCACCCTGCAGGGTGAACGCCGGCAGGAGCATGAGGACAAGGGCTGGCGCTATCACCGGATGGAGCGCTCCTATGGACATTTCCTGCGCAGCTTCAGCCTGCCTAGCAATGTGGATGCATCCCATCTGAAGGCCCATTTTCATGATGGTCTGCTCGAGGTGGATATCCCCAAGCTCGAGCAGACGCCCTCCCAATCGCTTCAGGTTCCGGTGGAAGGCTGAGGCGTCAGCCGATGGCCCGCGCACCGCCCTTGGCGGTGCTTTTTTTTGCTTGCAGCAGCTGCTCGACCATGGAATCGCTGACCTGGCTGAAATCGTCGTAGTAATCGCCAACTGCCCTCAGTCCGCTGACGATGGCCACGGCGATCAGCGCATCCACCAGGGGGCTTAGTTGGCTGACAAGCCGCTGATCCAGCACGGGTACGGCCAGCACCAGCTCGGCTGGTTCGCACCGGCGCAGGGCCTGCAGGGCCGCCAGCACGGTCATGCCGGTGGCGATGCCGTCGTCCACCACGATCAGCCGCCGTCCGCGCAATGTGCCGGGTTCTGGATCGGCAAAGCGTTGGCGGCGACGTTCTAGTTCGGGGCGTGCCGCATCCACCAGGGCCCGCCGCTGCCCCTCGCTCAGCCTGGCCGAGCCCCAGGGCGTGGGGTTCCAGACCACCACGCCCTGACCGGCCAGGGCGCCCAGGGCGTATTCGGGTGCTGTGGGCAGCGCCAATTTGCGCACCGAGCAACTGGCCAGCGGCAGCTGCAGTTGTTCGGCCACGGCGGCGGCAACGGCCACCCCGCCGCGGGGCAGGCCGATCACCGTGGTCGTTAGCCCCTGCTGGGCCCAGGGCCCCAGCCGTTCAGCCAGCTGGAGCCCGGCTGCCCTGCGGTCCTTCCACAGCACCGATTCCTTGCTCATGGCCGCAGGCTATGGAGCGCCCGTGCGGATGGCGGCGTGCTGCAGCCGGGGATCCGTGGATCTGCGGCACATCCTCAGAGCGGTCCCCAGCGATTGGCTTGCAGATGGTGGTGTGGTGCGGTGCGTGTGAGCAGCCATGTCTCAAGCCCCGGCCCTGATCCGTGCCCTGACCGATCGGGCGGACGTTGGATTCCAGGGGGAGCGCCCCTGGGATCTGCAGGTGCACAACCCACGCCTCTACGGCGACCTGCTCAACCGGGGCAGCCTGGCGCTGGGCGAGGGCTACGTCAACGGCGACTGGGACTGCGGGGCCCTCGATGTGCTGTTCACGCGATTGCTCAGCCAGCCGGCCTGCCGAGAGGTGGCGATGGGGTCTCAGCCCCTTGCCCGCCTGCTGGTGCAGGCGCAGCAGCTGGCTGAACGCTGGGTCAACTGGCAGTCGCGCAGCCGCGCCCACATGGTGGGTCAGCACCATTACGACATCGACGATCGGGTCTATGGCGCCATGCTCGATTCACGCCGGTTGTACAGCTGTGGCTATTGGCAGGATGCAGCCGATCTGGAGACAGCCCAGCTGCACAAATTGCAGCGCATCTGTCAGAAACTGGAGCTGAGTCCAGGCCAGAGATTGCTGGACATCGGTTGCGGCTGGGGTGGGCTGGCGGTTCATGCAGCCCGTCACCATGGCGTCGAGGTGGTCGGAATCACGGTCTCGGCGCAGCAGGCCAGCTATTGCCGTGACCACAGCGGCGAGCTGCCGATTGAGGTGTTGTTGTGCGATTACCGCTCAGATCTGGTGAAGCAACAGGGTCGGTTTGATCGTGTTGTGTCGGTCGGCATGCTCGAACATGTCGGCCGCCGCAATGATCGCGCATATTTTGAAGTGATCAACGCGCAGCTGGCGGCGGATGGTTTGGCCTTGATCCAGACGATCGGTTCACACGACACCAACAGGGCCCTGGACCCATGGATCAACACCTACATCTTTCCCAACGGCCGCTTGCCGTCGGCACAGCAGTTGTGCCATGGCTTTGAGCCTTGGTTCCTGCTCGAGGACTGGGAGAACTTTGGTGCTGACTATGACATCACTTTGCTGGCTTGGTGGCGCAACTTTGAGCGTGCCTGGCCTCAATTGATGGATGAATTGGGTGATCAATTTTTTCGTGTATGGAAGTATTACCTGCTTTCCTGTGCTGGTTTTTTCCGTTCTGGGCAAGGCCAGCTCTGGCAGGTGGTGTTAAGCAAGAAGGGTTCTGGCAGGTCTTATCGTTCGATTCGGCCAAGACTGTGTGAGTCTGCAAATGCAGGCGCTGCGGTGGCGCTGTAAACAGGTCGCAGCCATCGCAGTTCGCACTTCTATTGTTCAGGATCGATGTGCAGATTCAGTCTTCTGAATGTCAGACGCTTTTGGCGATTACCTCAAGTCGATCGGTCGAGTTCCGGTGCTCACTCCGGCAGAAGAAGTGCATCTTGGGACGCTCGTCCGTCGCTGGCAGGATGACTCTGCATCAACGTCGATGAGTGAGCGTAGGGGCCGGCGAGCCATGGAGCGAATGGTGAGCGCCAATCTCAGGCTTGTGGTGGCCGTTGTGATGCGACAAAACCGGCGGATTCAGCATCTCAATCACGACCCGATGGATTTGATTCAGGCTGGTAATCTCGGTTTGATCAGGGCTGTCGAAAAATTTGACCCGAGTCGCGGGTATAAGTTTTCAACCTATGGTTATTGGTGGATACGTCAGTCGATTAACCGCTATTTGCAGGAAAACAGCAGTGCGATTCGCTTGCCGATCACGGTCATTGATCTTGTTCACAAGGCGCGGTTGCTGCAGGCGGCACAGGATGAGAGGGCTGATTCTCAGTTGATCGCCGATCAGTTGGGTCAGACGCCTCGCCGCATTCGCTTTGCGATTGATGCTGTGCAGCGGGGGCAGGTTCAGTCGCTGGATCAGCAGATCAGCAGCTCAGATCAGGAGTTGACCTTGCTGGATACGGTTCGTGGTCAGAATGAGCCTCGACTCGAAGATGATTATCAATGGGTGCACGATCAACTAGATCAGCTTGATGAGCTCGAGCGCTCCATTCTCGATCTTCGTTATGCAGGTGAGCACTGTCACTCGTTTGCAAAAATCTCAGGTCTGACAGGGCTGAGCAAGGATCAGGTCCAGCGCCTCGAAAAAGTTGCCTTGCACAAGCTGCGCAGGCGGCTTGAGCCCCAGCTCAATCCTTGATTCAATACCCCATCAAAAAGCCCGTTGCTGGCCAGGCAACGGGCGCGATGGCTTCGGAGTCTTCGCTCCGGCTGGCTCAAAAGTTTCCGTGCCGCATTGTGCGCATGGTCTTGTTGCCATTGGCGGTATTGAGCATGGTGTTGTTGGCGGCACCGCTGACGACAAACTGTCTGACGGGTTCGCGCAGGGCGTCTTCCAGCAGAAAAGCGCAAAGATTCGACACGGAACGTCCTTCCTCTTCCGATCGGGAGAGCAGTGCTTCGTGAACGTGATAGCTGAGTGTGATTGAAATGCGTCGGGGCTGCCGTTGCATCACGCGAAATCGTTCGTTCATGGTGCGACTGATTAGGCAAACAGGGTGGGGCGGCTTGGGCAAGTGCGGCTCACTGAAGTGAGCAGAATGCTGCAGAATGCATCCCTTGCCTTCAGCCAATTGAAGATTAGATCTGTCTTCTGCAATTGCGTGCTGTTGATTGTGGCGTAATGGGCTTAGTGCTGCGCTGCATCTGCTGCGTTTATGAACAGTGTTGATCTGTCTGCAGCGTCAATGTTGAGAGCTGTTGTCAATTCTGCTGATCTGATGTCTGTCAGCAGCACTGCTGCCGCCTTGGTGCTGCTGATTGCTGCTGGCTGGCCGCCGTTGGCGCTGGCGCTGCTGATGCTGCACAGGTCTGCTTTGCCCGCAGGGTTGCTGCCATGCCGCTGCCGCACCACCCCGGCACCGAACAGCTGGAGCTCGCCAGCTGCGGCGTGATGTTGCCTGCCCTGCTGGTGCGCCCGGCCAGGGCCGGGGGGGTGGTGATCTTTGTGCATGGCAGTGGCAGCAACCGTCTGAGCAGCCGCAACCAGGCCGTGGCGTCAGTGCTTCAGCGCTCTGGTCTGGCCACGGTGCTGTTTGATCTGCTTGATGCCGCGGAACAGGACCCTGGTGCGTCCCATCGGCCGCCGGTTCCCGATCTTGAGGCCCTGGCCTGCCGCCTCCAGGGCGTGATCGATGCGCTCAGGGGCCGACCTGATCTGGTCGATCTGCCCCTGGGATTGTTTGGCTCCAGTTCGGGGGCTGCCATTGCCCTGCAGGTGGCCGCCCAGGCCCAGCCGCTGGTCCAGGCCGTGGTCTGCCGCGGCGGCCGGCCCGACCTGGTGCCTGGTTCGTTGGGGGATGTCTGCTGCCCGACGCTGTTGCTCGTCGGCAGCCATGACCTTGATGTGCTCGAGCTCAACACCTGGGCGGCGGCACGTCTGCAGGGGCTCCATGAACTGCGGGTGGTGCCTGGGGCGAGTCATCTGTTTGCTGAGCCTGGTGCCCTGGACCTGGTGGCGGCGTGGTCGCGCGACTGGTTTCTGCGGCACCTTTGTTGCTGAGCTTTCAGCGCTGATCTGCTGCAGGGTTCAGGCTGCAGGCCAGTGCGGTGCTGGGATCGGGGGATGTCTTGAGGACTATTGGTATGGGCTTGATCGGAGAGGCGCTGCTGGCGGAAGTTGATGCATGCAAGGGACTGCCGCGGGCCGAAGTCGTGCGGCGCTGCGGCTACGTCAATGTCGGCGAATCAGGCCAGGAACGGCTCAACAACACGGCCTTTTTTGAGGCGTTGCTGCAGGCCAAAGGGTTTGCGATCGGCGATGGGCGCGGTCCCGGCGATCGTCGCCGGGCTCGGCGGTTGGGGCGCTCGGGCCGGTCATTGCCTTTTCACACCAAGGTGCAGTTCAACGGCAATCTGATGGTGGGCCGGGCCTATCTCGATCTGCTCGATGCCAAGCCTGGCGATCATTTCGTGATTCGTCTGGGGCGCGATTCGATCCGGTTGATGCCGCTTGAGCCTGAATCCGGGACCACCCAGCTCTGAGGTTTCCTCTCCAGCTCGGCCAGGGGCGCCCGGCGGGCTGGGATGGCCCGCTGGATCCAGGCCTGATCAACCCCCTCGGCTGCAGGCCCCAGCAAGGCATCGGCCGGGTCCTGAATGACGGCAAATCGCCACAGCAACAGCAGGGCAGCCAGGGACATGGATACCACCCAGGTCTCCTGTCGTAGGCAGAGTCCAGAGCGTTGCTGACCGCTTGCCGCGTTTCGGCGGCAGCATGGCTGCGGTCTGCGCTTGCGGTGCCGATGACCAATCTGTTGATTCCCGTGCTGATCCTGGCGGTCGCCTGGGTCCAGGAGCTGGTGGACCAGCTGCTGTTCGGCGGGCGCTGGAATCTGCCGATGGTGCCCGGCGGGTCGTTTGCCGGGGTGCTGACGGCGCCGTTCAGCCACAGCGGCTTTGGCCATCTGCTGGCCAACAGCCTGGTGTTTTTGCCCCTGTCCTGGTTGGTGCTGGTGCAGGGGCGCCGCGACTACCTGGCCGTCTGGCTGGGGGTGATTCTGCTGGCGGTTCCGGTCTGGCTGCTGTGGCCGACGGCCAGCCATGGCCTGTCGGGGGTGGTCTACGGGCTGCTGGGGTATCTGCTGCTGATCGGCTGGCTCGAGAAGCGCCCCCGTTCACTGCTGCTGTCGGTGCTCTGCCTGGTCACCTATGGCGGCGTGCTGCCAACCCTGCTGCCGTTCTTTGTGCCGGCCGGGGTCAGCTGGATCGGCCATGTCAGTGGCTTTGCCGGCGGGCTGCTGGCGGCCTGGGCGGTGCAGCGCCGATGAACGCCGTATTGCGCGGGATTGGTCGAGCCTTGGCCTTGGGGCTGCTGGGGGCGACGGCCTCGCCGCTGGGCGCCCAGCCCTGGGCCCCTGGTCAGGAGCCGGCCTCACCCAAGCGGCCTGCTCCCCTGGCTGAAGCCCGGGCGCTCGAGCGCCTGCGGCGCGACGACCCAGGCCCCGACCTGCGGCGCCGCTACCTGCAGGCTGCCCACGCCCTGCTGCAGCGCTACTGGAACACCCGTGAGCTGCCCCGCCTGCTGCTGGCCGGTGATGCCGCCCAAGGCTGCGGTGCCGGGGTGGTGCGCGAGCCGATGGCCTACTACTGCCCCCAGAGCCTGGAGATCGCCATGGCGCTTGATCTGGGCCGCAGCCTGCGCAGCGCCCGGGGCAAGCCCCCACGCGAACTGCTGTTGCTTGAGCTGGCGGTGCTGGCCCACGAGTGGGGGCACCACGTCAATCGCGAGCAGGGGCGCGGCCCCTATGGCGGCGGCCTGGGTTTGACGGTGCGCCAGGAGGAACTGGCGGCCGACTGGCGTACGGGAATGCTGTTTGGCTGGCTGCTGCGCGAGGGCGTCCTTG
Organism: Cyanobium sp. C1_MAG_00004; assembly: GCA_027486935.1. Classification (GTDB taxonomy): domain Bacteria; phylum Cyanobacteriota; class Cyanobacteriia; order PCC-6307; family Cyanobiaceae; genus RGUW01. The sequence goes on from JAIXOF010000129.1 coordinate 53,268, forward strand.
ACGTCGACGCCTACACCCAGACCGCCAACCTGATGTTTGAGCTCGGCGATTACGAGCGCATCACCCCCCAGCATCACGGCTACCCCAAGGACCGTTTTGCGGCACTCAGCCAGGGCATGGCCACCCAGCTCAGCGCCGGCCAGCAACTCGGTTCCTGGAGCGTGGACACCAGCGAGACCTTTAGCCAGCCCCTGCCCGGCGAGCTTCAGCGCTATGCCGTGCGCAGGTTCGAGATCGATCGGGGCAACCAGATCGCCACCAACCTCATCGGTGGGTTGCTGGGGGCGGCCAGCTGCATCTGGGGCAGCCAGCAGCAGTGTCTGGGCATGGCCCTCGAGCAGGGCAAGGGCCGTGCCGAAGGCACTTACACCAGCCGAATCCTGACCCTTGATTGCGCCTCTGGTCGGTTTGACGTCTCAGGCGATGACTTTGGTCCGCAACCGATCAGTCGCGATGGCAAAGGACAGGCCGCGGTGCTGGCCGCCCGTGACTGCCCTCGGATGCCAGGACTGGGGAGTCGGCCGGGAATTCAATAAATCATGCCGGCCTCCAACCGTCCTTCTTTGATCGCCTGCATGAACTGCCGGTAATCGGACTCCGATTGATCGGCATAGGCCAGGGCATAGGCCTCCATGGCCTGGTCAAAGGGTTTGCCGTCCCCCAGCTGGGTGGCGATGGCGTGGCGATCGCCCGAGCGGGCGTGGGCCTTGGCCAGCACCCCGCCGCACAGCTCGCCGTAGAGCTCGAGCCCTTTGGCATCGAGTGCGCCCAGGTCGACCGAGCCCTTCCAGTTGCGCAGTTGCCGCCAGTAGTACTGGAGCCCGGGTTGGTGGCCATCGACCCAGCCCAGGAACGGATCGCTGGCGGTCTGCAGCAGCCGCTGGCCTTCGATCACCCGTTGGCCCTGGTGGGCTGGGGGTGGCGCACTGGCGTAGGGCTCCAGTACTGACGCTTCGGCCTGCTTGCTCTGCAGGATCAGCACGTCATCGGGGTGGGGCCCCACAAACAGGCCGATCGAGCAGCGGGTGCCCACCGAACCCACGCCGACGGCCTTGATGGCGCTGTCGCTCAGGCGGTAGTGCGACAGCAGGTGACGCATCTCGGCTGGTAGGGAGGCCAGGTAGCGATCCCGTTGTTCCTGAACCAGCTCCCGCCAGTCGATGCCGCCAGTCCACTGCTGCTCCAGCAGGGCGTGGCGCCAGATCAGCGGCGGGTCGTGGCGCAGCTGCAGGGTGCCGTCGGGTCCGATCTCACAGAGCTTGCCGGCGGCTTCGCTGTGGGTGCGGGACCGGGCCTTGGCGCCCACCTTGTCGAGGTGCCGTTTCAGCGGCGGATGCGCAACCTGCAGGATGTAGGTGTCCGCATCGAGGCGCTGCCCCCAGACCGGCTGCAACGGTTGGGCAGCCAGTTGTTGCATCGCCTTGCGGTAAGCGCGGGCGGTGCGCCTCGCGGCTCGGGCCTGTTGCTCGCCGCCCAGCTGCAGGGCGCGTGCCGCCAGCACGGCACTGGCCACCAACCGTTTGAGGTCCCACTCGAAGGGACCGCGCACGGTTTCATCAAAGTCATTGATGTCGAACAGCAGGTGCCATTCGGGCGAGGCATAAAAGCCGAAGTTCCCCAGGTGGCAGTCGCCGCAGAGCTGCACCTCCAGGCCTGTGTTGGGGGCGTTGCCCAGGTCATGGGCCATCACCGCCGGGGTGCCGCGGTAAAAGGCAAAGGCGTCCTGAGCCATGCGGCTGTGGCGCACCGGCACCAGCCAGGGCAGGCGGTCCGATTCCTGCTGCTGCAGCACCGTGATCGGATCGCGGCGATCAGCCGGTGCCTGCCAGTTGCCCAGCTCCGCGAGGGTCGCTGGCTGATGGGGGTCTGCCACAGGCCCTGCAGGGCTTTTCAGCCTTCAAACTAAGCGTTGACAGCGGTGTTGGCAGATCGCTCGGGCGGTCCTTGGCAGCACGGGTCAGGACCCAGGACCCTCTTGCTGCTGCTGGTTCTGTTCTAGCCGTTGTTCAATGCGCGCCAGCACCCGGGGGATGGCGACCAGCAACACCACCAGCAGCAGGGCCAGCAGGCCGGCCTCGACGACACCGCGCAGCATGCGCTCCAGGGGGATCCAGCGGCCCAGCTGCCAGGCCAGCGTCACCATGGCCCCTGACCACAGCAGCGCTCCGCCCAGGTTGCACAGCACAAACGCGCGGTAGGGCATGCCCACGGCGCCGGCCATGGGACCGGCCAGCACCCGCAGCACCGCGACAAATCGCCCTAGAAACACCGACAGCTTTGCCCTGTTCAAGAAGGCCGTGCGCAGCTGCTCGAGTTGCTCGGGGCTGCGCCCCAGCAGCTGTCCCACCCGCAGCAGCAGCTGCCAGCCATAGCGTCGGCCCACCCAGTAGCCCAGGTTGTCCCCCAGCACGGCGCCGCCGGCGGCTGCGGCCATGACCCCCCCCAGGTTGAGCTGGCCACTGCCGGCGGCGTACCCGGCCAGCAGCGTCAGGGTTTCACCGGGTAGGGGCAGGCCGGCATTTTCGAGCACCATGCCGACAAACACGACCCAGTACCCCCAGCGCCCGAGCAAGTCCTGCAGCTGGGACAGGTTGTCGGGTGCCAGATCCATGGCGGCATCCTGCCTGAGCCCCTGCCGTGTAGCGTGAAGGTGATTCAACGATCACTCTTCAGCGGGTTTCTCCCCTTCAAGGCGAGTTCCAACGATTTCTCCTTCTCGGCCAGCGACTTTCTTCAGGGCTTTCGACGAATCGGTTTCATAATTCTCTGTCTGATTTCATGACCATTTACGTCGGTAACCTCTCCTTCGATGCCGAAGTTGAGGACCTTCAGCAGCTGTTCGCCGGTTACGGCGAAGTGCGCAAGTGCACCCTGCCCCTCGACCGCGAAACCGGCCGCAAGCGCGGTTTTGCCTTTGTCGAGATGGCCAACGCCAGCGACGAGACCAAGGCCATCGACGATCTTCAGAACGTCGAGTGGATGGGCCGCAACATCCGTGTCAATGCGGCCGAACCCCGCACCGGTGGCGGTGGCGGCGGCGGTGGTGGCGGCGGTTCCCGCTGGTGAGCTCAGCGCCCACGGCTAACGCTCACAACTGAAGCTCACCACATCACCCCGACTGCGGCGTTGCCGCAGATCGGGGTGATCCGGGTCCTCTGGGCTCCACCACCATTGGCCATCGGTGAAGCTGGGGGGGCCTGCATTGTTGGTGCGGGGCAGCTGCAGGACCTGCTGCTGCCACTGCAACACCACGAACGCGCCCGGCAAGGTGGTGCCACTGCGGTTGGGGATCGTCGGATCGTCAACCGCACCGCTGTGGAGCGTGGCGATCAACACCTCACCGTCACAGCGATAGGTCTGGGGCGGCTGAACGGTGTCCGCCAGGACCGGTCCAGCGGTCACCCCAGCCAGGGTCATCCAGCCGCCCATCAGCACGACGATGACGATGGTTCTGCGCCAGGCTGCAACCATTCGGCGGATGGTCATATGACGGCCTTGCAGCAGGGCACCAGCCCCCAGTGTGACGGGGCGTCCATGGATGCGGTGCCGGTGCTGGTCTTTGACGGCGGCTGTGTGTTCTGCCGGCATTTCGCCGAACTGAGTGCCCTGCGCAGTGGCATCCCTGATCTGCAGATTCGCGATGGCCGCTGGGATCGGGACCTGCGCCATCAGCTGGCCCAGCGTGGCTTTTGCCTGCGGGACGGGGCCATCCTGCTGGTGGGCGACCAGGTGCTGCATGGCGCTGAGGCCATCAGCTGGCTGTGCGCACGCATGAACCCCAGCCCAGGGCTCTTGCAGGTGTTGGCCCCGTTGTTTGCCGATGCGCCCAGAGCGCAACGGTTCTATCCGCTGTTGCTGCTGGCCAGGCGCCTGGCCCTGGAGGCCCGGGGGCTGCCGGTGGATCCGGATCAGGGTTTTCTGGGCAGATCGCTGGGACGGGTCAGCAGATAAACCACCATGGCGGTCAGCACCGCAATCAACAGGACCAGACCGGTGATCGCGGCGGTGTAATCGGTGCTCACGCGGCCCATCCCTAGGGTGAATCTTGACCCTATCAGCGTGGTGTGGCGACGCTTTAGGCCTGGTCGCGGCCCAGCAGCAGATCGCGGGCACCATTGACCAGCTGCATGGTGTCGTGGGCCCCGCCCCGGTCGGGATGGTGCTCGCCGGCACAGCGCTTCCAGGCCTGCTGGACCTGGTTGACCGTCAGGCGGCCCGACAGGGGCAGGTGCAGCCGCTGGCGCGCCACGATCGCCTCCAGGTCAGGGTGTTTGCCCAGGGGGCCCCAGTCGGCCTTGCTGAGGGCGGGGCTCCGTTTGCTGCTGCGGCGTTTGCCGCCCTTGGCCGCCCGGGTGCCTCCACCGAACCCCTTGACTTCCACAGGCTCTGCGGCGCGCTGCCGCTCCTGGCGCGATGCGCCGGGGGTGCGGGTCAGTTCGGCCGGCAACGGTTCAACAGCGGTCTGGGGCATGACGGATCTCGCGTCTCTTTAGCTTGCTGCAGCGTCAGGCCCCGGGCTCGTTAGGGTCCCGGCGATTCGGGCGGGAGGCCTTGTGGTTGTTGAGCTGCTGAATTCAGATCAGCGCCGCAAATGGGACACCAGTGACGATCGGCTCTTCTATGCCGAACCGCGTTTTGTGCAGCACCTGGATGCCGCCTTTCGCGAGCGGCTCACCCGTTTGTATCGCGAGCGCATCCCCGCCCGGGCCGTGGTGCTCGATCTGATGTCGAGCTGGGTGTCCCATCTGCCCGATGACGTCATCTACGAGCGGGTGATCGGCCATGGCCTTAATGAGAAAGAACTGGCGGCCAACAAGCGCCTCGACAGCCATTGGCTGCAGAACCTGAACCTCGATCAGCAGATCCCGCTCAAGACGGCCAGCGTCGATGCAGTGCTGATCGTGGCCGGCTGGCAGTACCTGCAATACCCCGAGGCCATAGCGGCCGAGCTGCTGCGCATCACCCGGCCGCAAGGCCTGCTGATCGTGGCGTTCTCCAACCGGATGTTCTTCACCAAGGCGCCCCAGGTCTGGGCCGATGGCAGCGACCGCGATCATCTGACCTACGTGGCCGAGGTGCTGATGGCCCAGGGCTGGCCCCGGCCCGAGCTGATTGCCGAGCAGACCCGTTCCCGCAGCTGGCAGGGCCTGCTGGGCGGCCAGGGCGATCCGTTCTTTGCCGTGGTGGCAACCCGGCCCTGAGACGAAAGTGCTGGAATTGCGCTGTAGCAACTGCTACAAAAATCTCCCTAGAGTGAGAGCACGTTGATCCCTCCTCAGGGGGATGCAGTCAGATCCGCGCCAGGCAACGGGGACGCGGGCACTGTGGAGTTCAGCCATGAACACCCTCGAACTGATCCGCTCCCGGATCCTCAAGACCAAGCACCTGGCAGAGGCCCAGATGGTGATGGCCAAGTCCTATGGCGGTGTCGCCCATGTCGATGCCCACCACGACGCACCCGCCGTCAGCGCTGAGCCCAAGGACCTGACCGATCGCGGTCAGCCTGTCGCGCACTGAGCGCTTTGGGGGAGGGTGCTCTCACGCCGGCAGTTGCCGGCGTTTTTTATGTCCTGCCCCTGGACCCTTCAAGGGGTCACGCCACCAGAGCCCGCTCCTGCTCGCGCTGCTGCTGGTGGCCGATCACCAGCAGCAGCAGGCTGATCGCGCCGAGCAACCCAACCAGCAGGGCCGCAACAAGCATGGTGCCCGCCAGGCCACTGGCGTAGGTGTCGCTCATCAGTTGGATGGCCTGCGCCGGCAATCCTTTGGCGTGGCTCAGCATGCCGCTGCCCAGGGCCGCCCGCACCTTGGCTTCGAGTTCTGAACTCCAAACGGTTGTGGAGCCCAGCTTCAGCACCTGTTCATGCAGGTTGGCGGAACCGAAGCCGTCCACCATTGCGCCGCTGGCGGCAAAACCCAAGGCGAAGCCAAATTGCCCAGTCGTGGTGCGAAAGGCCGTGACGGGGCCGAGAGAGCCCGGCGGAGCCTCCTGGACGAACAACGCCGACTGGGGCACGGCGAGGAAGGCCAGACCACTGCCCACCAGCACCATCGGCAACACCAGGGAGCTGTAAGCGCTGTCGGCGCGCACCGCGCCAAACAACAGCAGCCCGAGCACGAGAGATACGGTGCCACCAGCCATCAACTGGGTGGTGCGGCGACCGGGCCGCATCAGCCGGCCGGCCGGCACAGCGCCAACTGCAAAACAAACCAGCAGGGGGAGCTGGGCCAGGGCCACCTGGCTGGTATCGAAGTGCTGCACCAGCTGCCAGAAGTTGCTCGTCTGGAGCTGCACCACGGCCCAAGCGAAGTTCCCGGCGATGGCGCTCACGATGGCCGCAGCGAAGCAACCACGGCGGTACAGCGCAACAGGGAAGATCGGCTCCTGACGGCTGCGCTCGATCAGCAGATGCACGCCGAACAGCACGACCCCGGTCGCGGTGGGCACCAGGAACTGGGGCGAGGTGAAACCCTTGATGGCGTGACTCACGCCGCTCAAAAAGAGCACCATCGCCCCAGCGATGCTGATCAGTCCTGGCCAATCGGGCCTGAGCTTGGCGTTGGCGGGCATCTCCGGCAAAAGCAACGGCACCAACGGCAGGCAGACCATCGCGAGCAGGGGCACCAGGCCCAGGGCCAGGCGCCAGCTGCTGTTGGCCAACACGCCACCCAACAGCGAGGCGGCGATAAAGCCAGTGATGGTGCAGAGGTGCCACACGCCCAAAGCCGTGCCCAGCTGGTCGGGACGGCTCACGACGCCGATGGCTGCAAAGGACAGCACGAGCACGGCACCGGCGGCGATGCCCGCCACGGCACGACCCAACAGAAACAGGCCCGCATGGGGCGCCGCCATGGCGATCCCATCGCCGGCCATGAGCATCAGCAAGGCGGCCATCAACACCTGACGGCGCTCCAGGCGATCCCCGAGGAAGCCCATCAGCAACACTGTGGCCGCCTGAGCTAGCGAGGAGATGCTGGCAGCCAGGGCCAACGTGGCGCCCTGCATCTCAAGCGTTTGGCCGGCCTTCACCAGGGCTGTGTTGGCCACGCTCGGGTCGATCAGTTGCAGGCTGGCCAGAACGCCGAGGAAGGGCACCGCCAGGGCTCTGGTGGGTTGAGCGCTCATGGGGTGATCAACAAAGGTGGTCATCAGCAGCAGCGGCTAGCTGGTACTGAGACCAGATGCGCCTTAGCGCACGCGTCGCACGATTATGCGCTGAAGAATCAACTTCGCATGCAGCGTCAGGACAACTGAGCACCTCTGACTCAGCGGTCGCCCTGGGGCACATGAGGCGTGGGGGCGTGGGTCCCATGGGGCCACGAGCCCTCAGCCTTCCCCGCGGTGGCAATCCGCCCATGTGCGTCACGCCGCTTGAGGGCACCAGCTAACCGCAACTTCCCGCCTAGGAGTTTGTTGCTCATAGAGCAGCGACCCTGCGACGGCGGCGAATTTCTGGCTGGTTGCCATCCATCGCCAACCTGACTGCGACCGCGGTGCCATCAATACGGTGCTGCTGGG
>JAIXOF010000098.1 GCA_027486935.1 Cyanobium sp. C1_MAG_00004
ACCAGATCACCGGCGTTCAATCCGTTGATGCCTTGGTGTCTGGCCAAGGTTTTGCCGAGGCCGCATCCGTTAGTGGAGCTGCCGCGGCTCACTCCACCCAGTCGGTGGAGGCCCTCTCTGGCTACAACCTCAGCACCACAGAGAACCTTTCCTTAACAGGTCGATCAACACTTGAGTCGTCAGCTGTTGCGAGTGTTGGAGAATCTTGATGCTAGTTCTTTGTGAATCAGCCCTATGTGTGGGTCTTTCCATCGGACCTGACCCCTACTCGGCCACAAGCCCGCATCTGAACGATGCGACGAAGCCGCAAGGGAAAGCTGTTAGAGGTTGAAACCAGGCCAGACGATGAGCCTTGTATCCGCATGATTAGCAATGCTGATCAATTTTGCGGTGACTTGTCGCCCTCCCACCGCCAGCCACTGGCGCCAACAGGCATCCGTGCCGCCTGAAGCCATTCAGCACGGCTGCTTCGTATATACGGCAAGTCAACAGGGCAGATGGGGCGGGGTTTCAGCCAGGCGTATTGATGCATTGCCGGCAGCTCTGTAGTCCCTCTTGATCAAAGATATAAGTCGCCTGAATCAATACGAATAGAGAAGGCAATCAATACGAAAAATTAGAGCCAGTATTGACGAAACCCTGTTGCCGCAAGGGTTTTTCTGCTTTTAGGTTCAAGGCATCGCTCCAGAACTTCAGGTTCGACGCCATGGCCTGTGCCATCTTCCCGGTCACCTCCCCCTCCAGCCAGGGCTTCATTGGATTGCGCCATGAAGCGCCATCGCCGTCTTTACGACCCAGCCCCAATCGATGCACGGTGCTGGCTGGCGACCTGGAGCACCGTGACGACCTTGAGCAATCCCTGAGCGGGGAGAGGGTGCTGGCGCTGGCACCGGGTCAAGACCCCATTGGTGTGATCTCGGCTTGGCTGCAGGGCAGCCCCAGCCAAGAGCTGCACCTGGTGGCCCACGGCGCACCCGGGCAGATTCAGTTGGGCAACGGCATCAATCGGATGGGCCTGCTGCAGCGGGCCGAACAGATCGGCCGTTGGGGCGTGGATCGCATCTACCTGTGGAGTTGCCGCGTCGGCGCCGACCTGGCCTTTGTGAGCGCCCTGCAGGAACTCAGCGGCGCCCGTGTGTTTGCCAGTGCTGAGCCTTTGGGCCAAGGCAAGACGCTGGTGGGGTCTAACTTCCCTGTCCTTGAAGGTGCCGTGAAGGGGTTGGATGGGGAGCTCGCGGTAAATCCAGAAGACATCACCCTGACTTTGAGCGGCAGCTCGAATCAGGTGATCAGCAATTTGGTCGGCAACATCTTCGCCACCGGCCTGACCGGCACCCTCACCGTGACCACCGGCGATGCGTCCGACAACGGCATCAGCATCACCACCGGCAGCGCCAACACCACGATCACTGCCAACGGCTCTAATGACATGGTCACGGTGAATGCCGGTGCGATGGCGGCTGGCAGCACCCTCGACATCAATGCCGGTTACATCACCCTTTATACCGTCAGCAACAAGGAAGCCGATACCAATGCGGCGGATACCGGCAACCACGTCTACCTCAACTACGCCGACGTCACCGATAACTACGCCTCAATCACAACCGGCAGTGGCGGGATGTCAGTGAGCGGTACAACTATTGATGATACCCTCACGATCTATGGCGCAGCACTGGCCCAAGCCAGCACCCTCTATCTGAGCGGTGCAGCCCAGCAGGTCGTCAACAATCTTGTCGGCAACATCATCGCCACCGACCTCACGGGCAGCCTGAGCGTGAATGCCGGCGATGCCGCCGATAACGGCATCAGCATCACCGCCGGTAGCGGCAACACCACGATCACTGGCAGCGGCGCCACCGACACGATCGCGGTGAATGCCAATGCGATGGCGGCCAACGCCATGCTCGACGTCAACGGCGCTGTCACTTACATGGTGAGCAACCTCAAGACCAACGCTGATGTGACCGGCACCAGCGGCACGGTCAACCTGGCCTACACCGATATCAGCAACGACGCCAACAACGCTGCCACGATCACCGCCGGCGGCACTGGCGTCACCACCGTGAGCGGCACCAGCAGCACTGACACCCTCACGATCAATGCGATAAATCTCGCCAATAACCGCGCATTGGCACAAAGTGGTGCTGCAAACCAGGTCGTTACCGGCCTAGTCGGTGACATCAACGCTACCGGCCTCACCGGCAGCCTCTCCGTCACCACGGCCGATAACACGAATGATAACGGCATCAGCATCACCACCGGCACCGGTGCCACCACGATCACAGGTACAGCGGCATCGGACACGGTCACGGTGAATGCCGCAGCCCGGCCCCAGAACTCCACCTTGTCCCTGGGCGGCAGCTCCAGCCAAGTGGTCAACAATTTGGTCGGCGACATCAGCGCCACCGGCCTCACCGGCACCCTCACCGTGAATGCCGGCGATGCGTCCGACAACGGCATCAGCATCACCACCGGCAGCGCCAACACCACGATCACTGCCAACGGCTCTAACGACATGGTCACGGTGAATGCCGATGCGATGGCAGCCGGGAGCACCCTCGACATCAATGCCGGTGGCATCACCCTCTACACGGTCAACAACAAGGAAGCCGATACCAATGCGGCGGACACCAGCAACCACGTCAATCTCACCTACGCCGACGTCACCGATAACGCCGCCTCAATCACAACCGGCAAGGGAGGGATGACAGTCAGCGGCACCACCAGCGGTGACACCCTCACGATTAATGCTGCAGCCATGTTACAAACCAGCACCCTCAATCAGAGCGGTGCAGCCCAGCAAATCGTCAACAATCTCGGCGGCGACATCAGCGCCACCGGCCTCACAGGCAGCCTCACCGTCAACGCCGTTGATGCGACCGACAACTACATCAGCATCACCACAGGCAGTGGCAACGCTGTGGTGGGTGGTGGCAACGCCAGTGACACAGTCACCGTCACCGGCCTGAACACCGACAACCAAACGTTCAGCGCACAGTCCTCAACATCCAAATTCAATATCACGGCAGGCGGCAACAACCAGACCATCACCGGTTCCAACACCGGTAATGACACCATTAATGGCGGCAGCGGCACCGACACGGTCAGCTATGCAGGCGGCAGCAACGTTGCTGTCACAATTAGCTCCTATGCCAACCAATCCGGCAGCAGCACCGGCCAGGGAACAGACAGCTTCAGCAACATCGAAAGCCTGGTCGGTACAAGCGGTACCGACAATTTGCGGAGTCTATCCAACACCACTAACGAGGTCGTCACGCTCACCGGCACGAATGCTGGAAGCATCCGCGATGCTGCTTCAACCGGCTCTTTTGGATTCAGTTCTTTCGAACAGATTGACCTCCAGGGCGGGAACGACACCCTTATCTCTACAGTCGCAACTGCAAGTAACCTCAACGTCTCCGCTTCCAATTCAGGCACGCTTGGATCAATTGCTTTTTCCAACCTCGAGAATGTCGCCCTCGGCTCAGGGGCCGACACTGCCACCATCTCCGCTGCAATTAGTAGCGTCAAGATGGGTGCAGGCGACGATGCCGTCAACCTTAATAGCCAAACAGTAGCCACAACGATTAATGGCGAAGATGGGGATGACACCCTCTTTGCTCAAGCTGGCAACATCAATAGCACACTCAATATCAACGCTGCGAATGCAGGCACCCTTGATGCCTCTTCCTTCTCTAGCTTCGAAACCATCAACATGGGTGATGGCCAAGATGTCGCCACCATCACAGCTAACGCAGGCACACTCAGCATGGGTGATGGAAACGATTCCATTACTTTCAACAACGGAGCCGCTGGCACCATCAATGCAGATGCTGGCGACGACACCGTCAACCTTAACAGCACATCAGCAACCACAACCAT
>JAIXOF010000150.1 GCA_027486935.1 Cyanobium sp. C1_MAG_00004
AGTTTGGCGGCTTGAACCCACACACCCACCACGGCGAAAACTTTGGGCACCCATATCTCCCGAACTACGCGTCAAATACGCTTGCCGCATAGTGCAACATATTTCTCTCGCCGGTGCGAGTAAAATGCGCATGGATTCAGGCGCGGAGACGCTCGGGATCACAGTATCGGCCGTTGCAAAGTTTGGGGCCCTCGTCCGCGCCCCTCTTACGCCAAAAAGCACTTTCAGCCTGCGCGACGCACAGCAGCGCACGATACGCCCTCAAGAATCGCGGCAAAAGGACCGCGGCAGCATGGGTAACGAGCACGACCACAAAAGAGAGCAAGGCAATGGACCAAAAAGCCATCACGCCCGCGCGCCCGCCCCGCGCTGCCTCTTCCTGCCACCCGCCCCCCCACCGTTGTCGAACACCGAGGCATCTTTCGAGCCGGATGCCAGGCGGGAAGCGACGACGGCGAGAGGAAACTTCGGCCTTGACAGGGCACCCGTGCTGGCGTGGTCGGCGGGCGCCGAAGCCGCGCTGTTCGCCTCGTCAGAGGCGGTACGTCCGGGCTCTGGGGCTAACGGACCAGGCCAGCCCATGACACCACGGACGGCCGAAAGGAGCCCGCGGAGCGCAGCCATGGGTTCCCGCGCCGCCGGCGCAGCAGACGGAGCCGCAGCGGCGGGTGAAACGGAGGACGGGCCCACCTGAGCCGGCGCAGTAGGCCTGGTGGCCTTGCGGAGGGCTGCAGAAGCGGCCAGGCGCGCCCACGCCACGCCAGCACTTGGCGCGCCCAAGGCCCCTCCGCCGGCTGACGCGCTCCCGCCGGCGTCATAGAGGGCAGATGCGCCAGCTTCCACAGCCCCGCCCCACGCTCTCGGGCGGAGGTGGTCGTCGTCGCCGCCGCCTCGGCCTGCAGCGCCGTCGTCTGAGTCAAAGGAGAGCTGTCGGGTGGCCCCAAATGGTGCCGCGGTTTCCGCCCAAGAGACGCCGTCGTCGACGGCGTCCGCGAGGCCGTCGAGCACGTCGCCTCCCGCTTCGCTGACGGTGGGCATATCCGAGTCGAGCGTGCCGACGCCGACAGCTGCTTCGGGGGCGGAGCCGTCGTCTATCCGGCCGGTGAGGGCCCCTCCCCCAGCTGAGATGGTGGCAGCCACTCGCCTCCTCCCTCCGCCTGTGGCGGCTGCCGCAAGTGCGCTCAGCGGGGCGAAGTTGCCCGGGCGCATCAACGCCGGCACGAACGCGGTCCGCATTGCCGAGGCGGTGAGGTGGAGCGTAACGGTCTGGGCAGGTGCCGACCCGGCCGACGAGAGGGGGGCCGAGAGGGGCACGGCCGCCGCCATGTTGGCTGCGACTTCGCCAGCCGAAACGGCTGTACGGGCCATGGCCCCCTTCACTGGGCGAGGGACGCGCACGCGAGAGAAGACCTCAAGCTTGCGGAGCATCGCCGAGATGCGCTTCACGCCCACCCCGACGGCGGGGTTTGCGCGGGAGTTGTCGGAAGCTGAGAGGGCGCTCTCCACCTGATCCCCCACATCAGCGAGCTGCTGCGCCGCCGCCGCGAGCACATCCCGCGCGATACGGGGCAGCTGCTCACGCACGCCAAGCAGGTAGGCGCGTGATTCCTCGGGGCTGAGGTCGTCGGCCGGGGTGGGCGCGCGCCCGTAGATGAGATTGGGGGCTCGATTGCCGAGGGGTGCCCCGCCAGAGAGCCACTCCTCGCAGTCCAGCCAAACGACGGGGTGGCCGGCGCGGATGTGTACGACACGCGCCGCAATGATGTGCGCGCACGGTCGCGTCGCCACAGCGCACGAGCAAGTCGAAAACGGGAGGTCGACGACGTAGCGGGCCTCAGCGGCGGCAGCAGCATCGTCGTCCTCCTCGTTGAGAGAGTCACCCCGGCGGACGCAGTAGAGGCCGCGCTCGGACGGGGAGCACGGGAAGCACCGCGGGAGCGCCCGCCTGACGCTGTCGTTGATCGCCACCACGTGCTTGTGCTTGACGACGAGCCGGGCTGCGACGGCCTGCTCCATCTCGTCGTTGTCGTCGCCGTCGCCATTGCCGTCGTTGCCGTCGTCCGGGAGGGAGGGCCTGGCGGGGGTGAGAGCGTGTCGGATGGACCGGATCTGCCTCGCCCAGAGGCTGTTGTGCGGCGTGCGGAGGCCAAGGAGGCGTGTGAGCACGAAGACCATGTCCACCTGGCGGATGTTGTGGAAGAAGCTCTGCTTGATGTTGCGGTGAAGCAGCTCCGAGGGGTTGGTGGTGTTGATGAGGAGGCGAGGGATGGAGCAACGCCCATCAAAGGACCAGGTCGCGGCCCACTTTGGGCAGAGCCAGTTCTTCTCGAGGTACTCGACGAGGCCTGGGAAGCGGACGCCGAACTTGGACTTGAAGGCTGCGGACTGGGAGGGGAGGTCGGGCCTGTGAAACATGGCCTCGATGGCGGGGTGGACCTCGGTGGCCCACACACCGCCGGCCTCGTCGACGTCCGCGACGAGCCGCTTGTTGCGAACGTGACGAAAGATGGCCTGCTTGGCATGAAATTCGCACAGCAGTACTTTGCGGATCACGCAGTGCCGGAATAGGTCGAAGAGCGGGCCGTCCATGTTGACGAAGGGGAAGAGGCGCTCGGCGGGTGCCCACGCCGCCTCGAACGTGGCCGTGGTCTCGGCGGCGAGGGCCGCCACCTTGCCGTCCTCGAGCGCCAGAGTGAGGCGCCTAACCAGCTCCATCACGAGGCCGGGGTGAGCGTTAACGAAGAAGGGCTGGAAGAGGTCGCGGGCGAGCTCATGCAAGCCCGGGTCGAGCCCGCCCATCTTGGCGGCGGCAGCGGCAGCAGCCGCCTCCCTCGCAGGGGCTGTTGCGCTCCGGGTGGTGCGGGGGGCCGAGGAAGCAAGTGCGGGCCCTGCACCCGCCCCGGCGGCAGCCATGGCGGCATCCGCGTCGTCGAAGAGGGGAACAGCTGCCGACTCAGCCGCGTTGGACGACGGCAAGGAGGGAGCGGGGCAAAGGCCGCCGGGAGGTGACTGCGCAAGGAGCACGTCGAGCTGCCGCCCAGACTCGACGTCGGCCGCGAGATCGGCTTTGAACCGACGAAGGAGGGCGAGGCCGCTGTTCCACACGTGCTTCTGGACGTCGGTCTTGGGGAGGGTGCCCTTGGCGACGGTCAGCCACGACGCCCACGACGCGGCGTCCTTGTCGAAGAAGGTGACACGGGGGAGAGGGAAGCCCTGGGCGGCCCACCACTCCCACATGCGCGTCATGGCTACCTTCTTGATGTCCTCAGCGTCGCCATTGCGGGAAAGGTGGATGAAGATGCCGGCGGTGAAGGTGAGGTGCGTCTCCGGGTGGATGGTGTTGATGAAGAAGACATCGAAGTTGTAGCACGACAGGCCGAAGGTGGAGTCGACGATGGCGACCTCGAACATGCGGGAGCGCGGCAGGGACAGCATGAGCTCCTTCATCTCTGGCGTGACAAGGAGCGCGTCGAAGAAGGAGACCTCGCCGTTGACGGAGGAGACAAAGCGCGAATTTGCGAAGGGCTTGAGGACGCCGCTGTCGAATTCCAGGAGGAGGCTCTGGCTGAGAGTGACGTAGCTCCGCTGGGCGCGGCGGATGCCGGCCTGAATGTTGGCGCACTCGCGACCCGTAACAGTGTCGCGATAGTAGGAGTAAACGCGGACGAGACCCGCCAGAGTGGTGGCCACGGAGGAGTCGCTGAGGGATGGGGCCTGGGCCGCCTGGCCGAGGGCCTCCTGCACCTCCTGCGGCGAGAGGACAGCGTAGCGAAGGAAGGCGTCGAGAGCAGACATCTCGACGGTGGCGGCAGCGCGCTCCTCCTCGGCTCGCTTGAGCCGCGCGTCTGCGCTCGCCGCGGCGGCTGATGCGGCTGCCGCTGCGGACTGACGGGACGAGGGCGGGCGCAAGGAGGAGGCGGCGCTAGCGGCCTTTCCGGCGAAAGCGTGGCTGTAGACAGTCGCGGACACGCTGGACACCGTTTTCCCGCGATCCATTTCTGCAGCAGCATCTTCCAGCGCAATTTCAGCAGCCGCGATGCGCTTGACGACGTCGTTGATGCGGAGAAGGTCCCGGAAGATGGAGCCCGCCTCCTCCGTGCTGGGGTCCGCGAAGCGGGCGCCGGCAGTGCTCGTGGACTTGGCCCCGCCAGCGCCGTCGTCTCCGTCGCCTTTGGTCGCGGCCAAAGCCGCGGCGGGGTCAGAAGAAGCTGCGAGGGCCTGCGCCGTCACCACCTGGTCCGCAACAAGGGCGAGGGGGCTCTTGCCCGGCTCAATGACGAAGAGCTCGGGCTTGGCCCCTGTCACGCACCCCGGGCACACCCACGACTCGTCGGGCCGCTTCTCCAGGTCCACGCAGCCCAGGTGGTGCCAGCCGCCAGTCGTCTGCGAGCAGGACGTGCCGTGGCAGCACGAGATCCACTCAGCGCCGTCCTTGGTCTCTCCGCAGATGCATAGACGCGCTAGCATGCGCGGAACCCGCGCCGGCCGGGCCAACGCAGCGGGCTGGCTGGCCACACGAAGGCTGCGGTGCGCGCTCAGCAAGTGGCGGGTGATCTCGACAACGTTGCCGTACTCGTCGGTCTTGACGTGGACGTGGCCGGGCATCACGCCGCGCTTGAGGAGCGTGTCGCGCTCGTGGCGGGTCTCCTGCACGTGCACAGACGCAGCCTCCACGTCCTCCTCCGTGAGAGTCTGGCCAAAGCCGAGGGCGGCGGACTGCTTAATCACGTCGGTCTGCTTGGGGTGGATGGCGAGGATGGCGTTGAAGCCCAGGGAGGCGCGGTACTTGTCGCAGTTGGGCGTGTGCAGCCCGTGCTCAAACACAAGTGCGTGGCCCGAATTGAACGACAGAGGCACCTCCACCACCACGCGGAACCCGCACGCGCACTTGGGGACGTTGGAGGCAATGCACACATACGGAATCACGATCATTCCGTCGCCGCGCGCGGGTCGGTCGTGGGAGGGGAGGCGGACGGACGCGTGGCGGGCGTAGATCTGGCCCTTGTCTCTGTGTGCGACGCCCCCAAGCACCTCGGGGACAGCGTAGTTCGGGACGCGCACCACCCTCATCTTGCCAGCGGAGTTGGCCGGGCGAAGAAAGTCCACGAGCTGCTGCTGAAGCGGGCGCCTGACGAGCCACGTAGACGGAATGAGGTCGAGGAAGCGGGCAAAGCCGGCCTGTGTGATGGCGCGCTCCCAGTGCTCATACCAGCAGAGCGCGTACGAAATGTGCGCGCCGACGGGGTCCTCGTAGGACGACGCGCCACCAGCAGAAGCGGCAGCCGCACCGGCACCGGCTCCGGCCGCAGCTGTGTGCCGCGCGGGGAAGATTTTGGCGAGGATGTCGCTGTTGAGGGCGCCGAGGTGCTTGCCGCACAGCACCCTCGCCTCGCCCTTGAGGAGGCTCCAGACGTCGTCCCTCGCCACCTTGCCCGTGTGCTGCTTCCGCTCGCCCCCGTCCGCTGCAGAGGTTTTGCGGCAGTACGCCTCGATGGCGGCGGCGCATGCGGCGAGGAGCATGGCCTCGACGGGGAGGACGTAGGAATCGAGGGGCTCGGTCTCCCCGGCGCGCGGCTCGCCGAGGCGAACGATGAACCTGCCGCTGGCGTCAACGGCCCAGTCGTCCGGCGTGTGCCGCGACAGGCGGTTGAGCAATGGGCTTGGCAAAGGCCCGCTTGGCTTGGGCTGGGCGAAATAGTCGCGGGCCTGCTGCCAGGAGCCGTCGAAAAGCGCGAGGGGGCCGGGTATCGAAGAGAAGAGTCCCCGGCGATCGAAAAACTCGCTGGAGTGATGGTCCGCCGCGTCGCGCAGCGTGTCTGCCACCAAGTGCAGCGGGCTGGCGGTAGACTCCATGCTAAAGGCGCAGGAACAGGCGGGAGACAACCGCAGATGACGTGGATTAGGCGGATTTGTGGGGGGAAGGGGGGCGCGCGCTCTAAGTC
>JAIXOF010000229.1 GCA_027486935.1 Cyanobium sp. C1_MAG_00004
GCGCAGCCGTGGCACGCTGAAGGACGGCCGCTGCCGACCGGAGCCCTGCGGCGGTTGCTCAGCCCCAGGGAACGTCCAGGAACTCCACCAGCAGCACGCCCCGGTGGGTGCCATGGATCGTGACCAGTCCCGCCTTGGCAGCACGCTCCATGCCAGGACGCTCCTTGCGGACCTGTTCGGCGGTAGCCAGCACCCGCACCCAGCCGCCGGTCATGAAGTCCTCGCTGCCTGTTTCAAAGACCTGCAGCCGGCGGTGCTGGTTGCTGTTGCGCTCGTAGTACAGGCCTCCACCGGTGGGGTCGGTTCCCTCTGCCCAGACCTGATCCACCATCAGCTTCCTGATCGCCAGTGGGTCCCGTGCCGCTGCGTCAATGGCCTCACCGTCAAGCACCAGCGGGTTGCCCGGGTCCTCACGGTTGTCAGAGATGATCAATCGGTCGCCCATGAAAGGGTTCTCCTCAGCCCCTTCCTGTCGCGTGATCACGCCGCATGGGTCAATCCAGCGATGGTGCTTGTCAGTCTGGCTGCGGATCAGCTCTCAGCCCCAACCAGCGCCGGCTCAGCCATCTCCCCTGAACCCTCTGATCCGGGTCTCAAGCAGGTCCCACGGCCCTCGAATTCCGTCCATCCATCACAGACCGTGAATGACGGTATAAAAGACGGTACAGATGGGGGCACCCATCGTCTCAAGCCGTCCCATAGCAGTCGATCCCGTCCGCTACACACGGACACCCTCTCCGCTTTTCAAGAGTCTTCAAAGGGTCTGGTTCGTCCAGACCCTTTGTTGTATCTGGGGTTTTCCTTGGTGCGTAGTCCAGGTGAATCCGCCTAAAAGCAGGGTGGATGAAAAAATCGGTAGGGGTATTTGTTGGGGTATGTGCTCTAGAGTGTTGGGGTAGAATTTGGGTGTTGGGGTATTTCTCAAATGCCTTTTACTGACAGCGATCTCAGGGCACTGCAACCCAAGTCGAAGAAATACAAGGAGTCTGCTGGTGATGCCCTCTTGGTTGAGGTCTATCCCAGTGGAGGGCGCTATTTCGTGTGGCGTTACCGCTTCCCGCCTGGCAAGGAGGGTAAGCAGCGGGACTACCAGATCGGTCCCTACGGCAAGGGTCCTGGACAGTGGACCCTCAAGCAGGCACGGGAGGAGCGGGCACGATTGGATGTGCTGCGCCGCCAGGGGGAAGACCCGAGATCACTGAAGGCAGAGCAGCGCCAGACCATTCAGCGCACGGGTGCTGTGACTTTCCAGAAAGCAGCAGACGAGTGGTTGGCAAGCACCAGCAGCAAACTCGCTGCCAGCACGCTCAAGGACTACAAAAACAAGTTGCAGAACCAGATCCTGCCTGTCTTTGGCAAGCGGTCGATCAGGGCAATCACCCGTAGCGAGTGCCTGGATTTCAAGCGCACCATCGAAGCAAGGGGGGCACGGAACCAGTCCGACAAGGTGTTTGGGGTGCTCAGGCAGGTCTTCTCTTATGCCATTGACCACGAATGGATCACTGAACCCAACCCTGCCAGAAGTTCCAGGCACGCTCACTCGGGGCACGTACCTCAGAGTCACCCCTCTTTGGATTGGAACGATGTCCCTGGGTTCCTGGCGGACCTCACCAGTAACAAGGGCAATGGGGATCTGATTGCCCTCGCTTCTGTGAAGGTCCTGCTGCTGACCTTTATGCGGGTGGGTGCTGTGGTGCCTGGGGAGTGGTCTGAGATCGATTGGCAGCAGCAGATCTGGACCATCCCTGCCAGAAGGATGAAGGGGCGCGATTCAACGAGGCAGGACCATCTGATTCCCCTTGCTCAACCCCTGATCGATGTCCTGGTGTTTCTCAAACCAATTACGGGGCATTCCCCCTACATCTTCCAAAGTCCAAGGGGAAAAGGCACCGAGCACATCGCCTTGGAGACGCCCAACCATCTGATAAAGCGGATGGGGTATCAAGGAAAACTGGTCGCTCATGGGGTCAGGCATATGGCGCTGACCTATGGGCAGGACATTCTGAAGACGCCATTTCATGTCATTGACCTGCAGATGGGTCATAAACCACCTGGCAAAGTGCGTCAGGCATATGACAAGGCACAGTTCATGGAGGAACGGGTTGACTTTATGAATCGTTGGGGCGACTTATTGCTTGAAAATGGATTGCAGACATAAAAAAAGAGGGGTGTTACCCCCTCCCTGCTGAAACCTGATCGGTAATCCATTTTTGAATATCGGACTCCACCCAGACCACAAGGCGTGGTCCAAGGGGAATCTGCTTCGGGAAGGTGCCCTCAGCGATACGGGCATAGATAGTGGATTTAGAAAGTCCTGTAGTCTGTTTGACTTGAGGAAGGCGGAGGAGTTTATGTTGGAAGTTGTTCATTGATTTGAGTCATTTTAATCGGTCCATTATAGTCTATTAAGGGGTATTTGTAAAGCGTTTTGATGTTGACTGCTGGTGCCTTGGGTGAACCAATCTGCGAATCATCAAAGAAGAAGAAACCGCCAAAAGGGCACGAGCACACAGTTTCGCCCAGGCGATTGGTCGATGGTGAAGCGGGTTGGTTAGTAGGCAGAAACAAGAGGGGTGTTACCCCCTCCTTGGTTCGCAGCAGTTCATGCATAGGCAATCAGGAGAGTACCAAGCGTTTTGCGGATTCCTCCTCAATCTCTTGAATCATCTTCTCTATCAATGACTCCCGAGCGGCAAAAAAGAAGTCGTAAAACTCTTCCGATTCGCAGTTTTCACAGAAGAACTCTTCCATGTCGTCTTCTAGGTCCAGACCCTCTTCTTCAAATCGAGCATCAAGGTCTGGGAACTGCTGACGCACAAAGGGTTCTCTGTACTTGCTCATCGAATCACAGAAATCACGGACCACACCATCTTTAGCAATTGTTACGCCAAAGAAGTCCATACCACCCTCTTCATAGTAATTAGCAAGAAGAGAACCAGGGAACTGCTTGGAGAGCACCGCCATACAATTGGCGCTCAGGGGTGACCAAGCAGTACAGAATCCAGCACTGAACTCAGTAGAGGGTTGTTCAACCTCCCAGTCATTGCAGCAGGAGTACACATCCCACTTGGTGCCCCAGTTCTGAACACGCCAGTCATACCATGAGTCTTCACGGATAGTGGGTTCGTTCCTGAGGATTTGCTCCCGCTCCTCCTCGGTCTTGGCGTGATGGGCAAAGACCTCTGGGAAGGATTTCGCCACGGGGGTGACGCTATAGTCAGGTTCAGGATAGAAGGTCTTTAGAAAGTCCTGTTGATACCCATCGCCACGAACCTGAAATGTCGCGGCAATTTCCTGCCACTGTTCAGTAGTGATATTAGTTATCGTGAAGGAGTTGTTGCAGTCGTTAGGCATAGCAATTAATTTATAAAAAAGTAGATTTCACGCAATTTCTCTGATTGGACCGTCAGAGGTTTTGAGGCGGTTTGCGGTCGCCTTTTGGGAGGAGTGCCGCCAGGCGTTTCCTCGCTTGTGAAACAAGAATAACGCCTCTGCGCGTTCCCGTCTGGCAAGGCGTTCCACCTTTGCGACTGGCACATCCTCTGCGCATTACCGTGCTATACTGCTGCTATGAACGCGCGCGCTCATGCACCCGCCAACGCCTGATTTCCTTA
The DNA here is from genome assembly GCA_027486935.1 of Cyanobium sp. C1_MAG_00004. Classification (GTDB taxonomy): domain Bacteria; phylum Cyanobacteriota; class Cyanobacteriia; order PCC-6307; family Cyanobiaceae; genus RGUW01. Next base: position 3,615 of record JAIXOF010000229.1, read on the forward strand.
AAGAGCGCCTGAATGCAGCAGCGGGGTCCAAGGACCGCTTTGGTGCCACTGCAACAGCGGTGCTGGAAACTGCTGCGCTGATTGCTGCTGCGGATCAGGACTGGGACAAAAGCACTGTCACTGCTTTTCAGGACCAGCAGAAGATTCACAAGAAGGTCTGGGACAAGTTGATTGCCATTCATCGGAAGACATCCCTCAGATCGCTTCAGGACTCATTGCCTGCCTCCTACACCGCCCTTTATGCCTTGGTGGTGATGAAGGATGAGGAGATGGATGCTGCGATCTCTGATGATCTACTTAAGACAAAGAACCTATCCAGCAGGGCAATTCTGGATTGGACAAAGGCATACCGTCTCAAGGGCACAGGAATTGAACAGGAGATTCCAATGACTCTTGTGCTCAAGGAAGATTTATCCGCAAACCACCATCAGGAACTACTGGAGGGACTCAAGGATGTTGCCAAGCAATACGGTGCTGAAGTGCGTGAAGGGAAAAGGGGTCTCAAGCAATCAGAGGTCAAAGCAGAAGCAAGAGTTGCACTTGCTTGTCAAATTGAGGAAGAATTGATTCAGGAGATTGGATCAGTGGTCCTGAATGCCCCTGAAGATCTCAAGACCCGCTTTGGTGTCATCAATGCTGCAGACCTTATCGAAGGACCCAGAGCAACATTCACTGGATTCTTTAAAAACCTAGGGGGTAAGGGAGAGGGCATCTTCTGGCGAGACTATGGTCGTGCTTATTGCCTGAAGATTGCCCGTGACTTCAATCTGACGGATTCAAGAGCAGAGCGATTTCAACTCAAGGATCGGATTCAGAAGGCAATTGCAAAATGGTCGGGTGATATTGATGGACTTGAACAAATGGCAAAAGGTATCTTGTCGACCTATATGAGTCGATGATACCTGGCGGATTTTTTGAGGTCGAGCGTAACACTTTATAGTTTTAGGGGACCCAATGAATTTCAACTGTCAAGAAACGCACGAAGATGCTCTGGTAGTTTCTGAATACTTTGCTGCAGGGCAGCATCACTGATTCGTTTGTTTTGGTGAAGGGTCTTCAGGGCATTAGCGAATCCTGTATCTACAAGACCTTCCACGATCATTCGGTGCGTGGTGGGATCTGATATTGCTTCTTGAATCATACGGATCTTGTTGGAGTAGGTTTGATCAAATGTGATTGATATTGGTTTGAGTGTCATATCAGTCGCTGCTTCTTGAGGAGGTCATAAAGGGTCTTAACGGCGTAATCAATCACTGCGGACTCATTGCTGAATTCACGCTCTTTTGTGATTGGACTTTTGAGTTTGGTCTGTATCTCCCGTATTAGGGTTTGAGGTGGCCTGATTTTTCTGGACAGGTCCCATCGTTAACCTCTGAGGCGGGGTACCGCCCCTGATCGGGGCTCCCACCAATGAGCAAGCGCCGCACCCATAGCCCCGAGTTCAAGGCCAGAGTCGCCATGGAGGCGATCAGCGGTCGCAAGACGATCCAGGAGATCGCCGCTGATCACGCCATTCACCCCATCCAGGTGAGCCAGTGGAAGCGGCAGCTGCTGGATGGCGCCAGCGAGCTGTTCACCCGCGGCAAGCAGAGCAAGGACAAGGGTCAGGCCAAGGAGGCTGAGCTGTTCCAGCAGATCGGCAAGCTGCAGATGGAGCTGGAGTGGCTCAAAAAAAAATCTCAGCTGCTCTGACGCCCGTGAACTGCGCAAGCTGGTCGATCACGACCACCCTGAACTCAGCGTCAGTCGGCAGTGTGTGCTGCTGGGCCTGCCGCGATCAACGCTCTACTACCGGCCGGCGCCAGTGCGTCAATCGACGCTGCGGATCATGGCCAGGATCGACACTCTCTACCTGGAGGATCCCTGCAGCGGCAGCCGGCGGATGGTCGCTTACCTGGCCCGAGAGGGGATCCCGATCAGCCGCGACCGTGTCCGAAACCTCATGCGCCGCATGGGTTTACGGGCGATTTACCAGAAACCCCGCACCACGGTCCCAGGCGATCCATCCGTGCGATGTCCCTGCCTGGTCGATCTCAGGGAGATCACGGCTGTGGATCAAGCCTGGGCCACCGACATCACCTACATCCCTTTGCAGAAGGGATTCCTCTACCTGGTGGCGATCATGGATCTCCACTCCAGGCATGTCCTCAGCTGGAAGCTCTCCAACAGCCTTGACACGGAGTTCTGTCTTGACGCCCTGGAGATGGCATTGGAAGGTGGCCGCAGGCCCGAAATCTTCCACTCCGACCAGGGCTGTCAATTCACCTCTGGTGACTTCGTGGCCAGGCTGCATGCTGAGGAGATCAAGATCAGCTGGTCAGGAAGGAAGCGCTGCTACGACAACATCCTGGTGGAGAGGTTGTGGAGAACCCTCAAGTATGAGGAGGTGTATCTGCATGCCTACAGCGATGGCTGGGAGGCCGAAATCAACCTGGCCCGATTCCTGTGGAGGTACTGCCATGTAAGGCCACACAGCTCCCTGGGAGGCAAAACACCCCATGAGGTCTACTATGAGACCGAACCCTGTTCCTCCCGCCCGGAGTTAACGATTTCAGGGGCCAGAGCTGTCCAGTAAAAGGCACCCACCTCAAGCTGCCAGGCGCATCGCCCTACAAATGCTCCAGGAGCGCGGCCGTGGCGCAGTCCTCGTGGGCGTCGCCAGGGTCGATGCCTCCCTTGAGCACCTGCTTCAGGCACTGATGGCTCCGGCCCCAAGTCGTGGTGATGGGCTGTTTCTGCCGGATCGGCCCCTGGGTTCCCTCGGTGCCAAGGTCGCCCTCGCTCGTCGTCTGGGGCTGATCGATCCCCCGGTTGAGCGGGCCCTCTCCGCCCTGCGCAAGCTGCGTAATGCCTTCGCGCACTCCGCCGAATCGGCGTCGCTGGCCGATCCAGCCCACAGCGCTCGTCTGGCTGAGGTCTATGCCGAGGCACGCAAGAACCCGCTCTGGGCGCCACTGGAGACGGTGCTGGCTGCTCAGCCACCCTCGACCCACGGCCCCCTGGAGCCAGCCCTGCGGGACTACATCCTGCTGATCACGATCCTGGTGGCCTTCCTGGAGGCCACGGCCCAGCAGCTCAGGCCCTATCAGCCCCCAGTCGTGATGGGGTTCTCCGGAGTCTTGCGCCAGGAGCCGACTGGCTGACACTCCTCATCTGGGCTGAGCGAAACGGGGAGACGCCCCTGGGCCCTGGCGATCACGCCGCCCGTCCTGCCCCGGCTTGCGCACCGCGCAAGGGCTGACGCGAGTCGCTGCGCGCCCCTTGCGCGGCGCTGGCGGCGCCGGTGCGTGTCGGTGATGTCGTTTGCCAGCCCAGCCATGGCCGCCACTCCCTTCAGCCGCTCCTGCCCGATCCGCATCATCTCGGTGCATCTCCTTGATGCCGCCGGCCAGCTGCTGCGGGTGCTGTTCCTCGATCGCGAGGGCCACATCACCGCCCAGCCGCACTACGTGCCCCGGGAAGAGGCCCTGATCCTGGCCTCCAATCAGCAGCGGGTGCTCGGTCCTCAGGCCGAGGTGCGGGTGCTCTGAGCACCCCCTGGCCGGAGGCGGTCTCGCCTCCGGCTTTCTGGCCCGGACCCTGCGTGCCTGGCTGTCCCGGGCTGGACCTTTGCAGCACCGGCAGGGGGGAGGTGGTTGGCCACCAGGGCCGGCGCACACCCACCGGATCCCTAGGCCAGTCCTCACGCCGCGTCAAGGATCGGGCCATGCGCCCCCAGAAGGGGGCGTCCTTGCCTTTGCGCTGCGGCCGGCCGGTGGGGATGGGGTTTTCCGCCGTCCCCCAGATGGCTTCCACGCTTTCTCCCTCACACCGCCGGCACCCAGGAGCAGCCCTCAGCCGCTCTGCCCTCAAGGCCCGCGATGCTCTGGTGCTGCAGCACCTGCCCCTGGCCGATGCCATTGCCTCAGCTGCCGCCCATCGCCTGTTCCCGCTGGTGGAGCGGGACGATCTGCTCCAGGTCGCCCGCGAGGCCCTGGTGCGCTCCATCCCCCGCCTCCATGCGGGTGAGCCGGCTGAGCCGTACCTTCGCCGCTGCATCCAAGGTGCGCTGCACCATCACCTGCGCGATCGGGTGCGGCTGGTGCGCATCTCCCGTCGGGAGCATGAAAAGGGAACCTGCCCCCTGGGCCACCGCAGCCTCGACCTCTGCCCCACAGCTGAGGGCGAAGAGTCGTTGCTCGATCAGCTGGTTGCCCTGGCACCCCCGTCTCTTGAGCAAGATGCGTTGGTGCTGGAGCAGCTGGTCGAGCAACTGCCTGCTGCCCAGGCTGCAGCTCTGCGCCTCACTGTCCTTGAGGGCCTGTCGCTGCGGGTAGCCGGTAAGCGGCTGGGCCTCAGCGCCATGACCGTGCAGCGCGCCCAGCAGCGGGCCATCGCAGCCCTGCGGCAACAGCTGCTTGCAGGGGACTGAGGTCCCCTGCAGTGCTTCAGCGCAGCGGCTGTGAGCTTCGCCTGATCGGCCGCACGGCGGGCTTGAGGGACACAGGAATCTGCAGTTGTTGATCGGCCCAGTGGGCTGCCAGTGCGGCCAGCAGACTGTCGCGGGTCCCGTGGAAGCGGAGCATGGGGTGGGTTGAACGTGCTGCCCACCAGCCTGCTCAGGTCAGCTTGAGCCACCAAGCCAGAAGGTGACAGGGCCGCGCAACCAATGGCACAGCCGCGCGCATCCGACGTCGCCAAGGCAATGCATCTGCATTACTGTTGGGGTGGTTGCGCGGCTGGCCTGATGGCTGTTCCCTCCTCTGCTGATGCGGCCAGCACCTCCGTCGGCGCCACCCCAGATGAGGTGGAGTCAGCGCTCACGGATCGCTATCAGACCACCGTGCCGCAACCCGTTCGCCGGGCGCTTGGCTTGCGCAAGCGCGACCGGATTCGCTACGCCTTTCGCGCCAACGGTGAAGTGGTGTTGCAGCGCGTCAGCCCGGATCCAGTCGAGGAGGATCCGGCTCTTGCTCCGTTCCTGGCCCTGCTGGAGCGGGACATCGCCAGCCATCCCGAGCGGCTCCAGCCCATCGGTGCTGACCTGGTTCAGCGCTTGCAGGATCTGGTCGGTGCCATCAAGGTGGATCTCGATGAGGCACTGCCCGACGACGAGCTCGCCTGATGGCGAGGTCTGAATCAGGCACCCCCGTGATGATCAATGGGTGGACGCTCTATGCGCATCCGTTGTTCCTCGATCAGCTTGAGGCGCTGATCACCGAGGTGGAAGCGCTGCGTGCCAAGGACCCCAACGGTTACAGCAGCAAGAACGAAAGCAAACGCCTGGCGGCCATCGCCCGATTGATGCTCCAGGACATCCCCCAGGACCCGAGCCGCAAGGAGTATCAGCAGGGATCCACCCTTGGCGATGCGCATCGCCACTGGCGGCGAGCCAAGTTCTTTCAGCAATACCGCCTGTTTTTCCGGTTTCACAGCCGCTCTCGGCTGCTTGTTCTGGGCTGGGTTAACGACACCGACACCAAACGCGCCTACGGCAGCATGAGCGATGCCTACCGGGTGTTCCAATCGATGCTGGCCAGCGGCCATCCGCCGAACGACTGGGATGCGCTGCTCAAAGAGGCTGGCCAGGCGACGCAGCGCCTGAGCCAACTTGCAAACCAGCTGAATCAGCTGCCTTAAGGCACCGTGATCGAAAAGTTCGAGACGGTGTGGCCGAACTCGTTCTCGAGCACGTAGCGGGCCTTCAAGGGGCCGGCGCCTTGGGCGACATCAAAGGGAACGGTCAGCACATCCACCTCGCTGAGGGTGGGAGAAGACCACCAGTCATTGAGTGAGGCGGGGTTCTTGACCTGGGCGGTGATCGAAAAGGCGTGTTGCCCCGTTTGTGGGGCGATGTCGGCCTGCAGCTGCGGTAGCGACTGAAAGGTCGTTCCCGTGACGGCGTAATAGAGCGTCTGCGGCGTGGCGGCTGATGGTTTACCCATGGCGTAGAAGCGCTCAGACACCTTCTGTGAAACCCGCCCATCGATGTCAGTGACGGTGAGGCGCGCCTGCAGCCGGTTCCAGGCCTTGAACTGATAAGGCTGGGACTGCCACCAGGTGGCGGTGGGTTCCACCGGGCCTTGAAACAGGGTGCTGGATTTGTCGGGGTCCAGGATTTCAATCCAGATCTGGGCAATGCCCAGCATCGGGGTGCTCCAACCAACCCGGATCGTGTCCGGCAGCAGGGTGCCATCGGGGTTCTCGCCGGTGCCACCGGCAAGGTGGGCAATCGGCCGTGGCGCTGGCGGCTGGGGGTTGATGGCGCACTGACCGCTCAGCAGCCAGGTGTCATCGCTGACCTTGATCGCCTCAATGACCTGGCCAGCGGCAGCGGCCATGCGGCCCAGGGGTGCGATCAGCCGCGCCCCCCAGGTGGGGCTGAACTGGGCAATGGTGCTGGCGTCCTGCGGGTCTAAGTCCGCCAGCCGCACGTGGCTGCCGGTGGGCAACTCGCTTTGCTCGGCGGTGGAGGGCAACCAGACGGTCAGGGGCTGGCCGTGGGCCACAAACAACACGTTGTTGTCGCCGGCGCCAAGGGTGTAGTCGCTGCTGGCCTCGCGTTTGACGGTGATCAGGCCATCACCGGGCGGCCCTGCGGGTCCAGCAGGTCCAACGGGGCCCGCGGGGCCAATGGGTCCAGCAGGGCCGGCAGGTCCGGTTGCACCAGGTTCACCCGGCTGGCCTTGAGCGCCCGGTAGTCCTGCTGCCCCTTGCGGTCCCTGGAGTCCTTGTGGGCCAGTAGGACCAGCAGGCCCCTGCGGTCCCTCGATCACGCCGGCATCCACCCAGGCGGCGGTGTCGTCGTTCCAGCTGAACAGATGGCCAGGGGTGCCCACCAGGTAGCAATCGCCTGCCGAGCCGCTCGGATGGGCGGCGATCAGTTCAGCGGGGCTGGCATAGAAGCCCAAAATCGCCAGGCTGTTGCCGTCCTTGCCCGCGGGGCCTTGGGGGCCGGGTAGGCCTGGATCACCGCGCCAACCGCGCTCGCCCCGGGGGCCTTCTGCTCCCTGGGGTCCCGGTGGTCCGGCAGCACCAGCAGGGCCCGCCGGACCGGTGCTGCCGCTGGAGATGTTGACGGCGAAGTCGGTGGCCGAGTTCTGGTAGATCACCAGGTACTCCCCCATCGCCGGAATGCTCAGCCCGTTGGGAGCCAGGTAAGTGAGCCCAGCGTCAAAGCGAAGGTTGACGCTGCCGCTGCCGTAGCGCCAGACGTAATAGAGGGTGCCGCGACCGCCGGTGAGCACGGGCTTGGCCGGCACCGTCACGGTGATCGGTTGCTCGCTGTTGCAGATCAGGAAGTAGTACTGGTCATCAGGAACCAGGGTGTAGTTCGCTGTGACATCCCGCGCCATGCGGTCGGCGAACAGCGGTGCGTCCTCAGGCCTCGCCATCGCTTCCTCCATCGGTTGATGCGCAGACGGTCAGGTCGACAAACCACTCGATGAAGCTGCTGTTGGGTTTGCGGCTCACCGTGAACACCGGTGCGTTCGGGTTGGCCAGCGACTGCCTGTTAAAGACAAAGCACACCTGATCCCCCTCACTCAGCCACTGCCACTCGGGCGGATTGACGCCAAAAGGACCCGTCAGTTGCACCCCAGGCCGTTGAAAGGCGGCGTTGAGCAGCTCCATCACGAACACGGGGCCTGGATCGAACTGCGGCAGGGTGAATTTGACGTAGGTGTCGGTGTCATCCACCGGCTTCATGGGGTCCTGGTTCCAGCGCAGTTGCCCCTCGTCCCCCCGTTGGATCCAGTTGTCGCCGTAGGCATCCAGAGCCTCCATGGCAATGGTCTCGCCGGTGCGGTTGAGCACGCGCAGGTGGTGGTCCTTGATCAACCAGCCCTGATCACGCGGTTCGTTCAGCTGCTCAGGCATCGGTGGTGTCTCCATCGGTTGTGGGCATGGGGCGCCCGTCCTCCATTGCCTCGATGGCCTCCATTGCCTCCAGTGCCTCGATCGTCTCTGGAGCCGCTGCTCGGTTGATCTCTTCTGTGATGGCCCAGCTCACGGGTTCAGCAGTGGTGGCAACGGGGGGAGGTAATGGGTCCTGCTGCTCCCTCTGGTTCACCAGTTGCCAGCCCAGTTGCTGCCAGCCGCTCAGGTGCACCGGCCAGATGCAGCGCTGCTGATCGCCCTTGCAGATCCGCACCATCCCGCCTGCGTGGCGCAGGGTCTGTGCAGTAGCGCTCTGGAGCGGCGAGCGCATACGGGGCGGTGGGGCAGCCGCGGGCAGGCGGTCATCGTCATCGCCCTGCAGCTGCGCAGTTGCCGCCGGTTCGCTTGTTGCTGTTTTGCGTTGCCTGGCCATCTCTGCTCTCTCAGGCGGGGACGGTGGCGGTCAAGCCGACGTGCATGCCTTCGACCCGCATCGGTGAGACCTCAGCCTTGGCAAAGCAGATGCAGGACAGGGTCACCGACCCCAGATCTGCCGGGTCGATCTGCAGGTCGTAGCCACTGAGGAAGGCCTCCACCCGGCCGCCTTCCTTGGGCAGGGCGACCACCAGCGAAGGAATCCATTGGCCCCGGCTGCCATCGCGCAGCACCGGCGCCAGAAACAGTTGCACCTGCAGGGGGTTGTCCGAGCCGGGGCTGGAGACAACCAGCGAAAACCGCGCAGCCGCATCGAGCTTGGTGTTGAGCTGCACCGCCTCACCTGAGAGGTAGGTGTGGGGCTCCGGGCGTGTGGCGCTGCGGTTGGTCCAGCCCACCAGGGTGGTCTCCGCATCGATCAGGGGATTGCCGTTGCGCGTGGCCATGGTTCAGGCAGCGGGGGTGATGTTGAACAGACGGCCGGCGGCGCGGGGCTGCAGCACGGCAAAGCCGACGTACCAATCGACGCGGGTGCGGAAGACCGGGGCATCGGGCACCTCGCCCAGATCCCGCACCGAAATGCCGTAGCGACCATGGAAGGGGCCCTGTAAACCTGTGACGCCCTGATCGCCAAAGGTGCAGCAGTAGATCGAGCTGGTGCCGCCGGGCTCGTCGTAGCCCATGACCTCAATGCCCTGGGCATCGCGATCAACGGTGAGGATGTCGCAGTCCTGGTACCGGTGCACCGTCATGCCAAAGGCATTGGTGCTGGTCTGGTAGATCCCTCCGCCGATCGTGGCGCGGGCGAGGGCATTGAGCTGACGGCGCATCGCCTTGCTCATCACCAGCACCTTGCTGCCGCCGTGAGCATTGACCGAATCGATCAGTTCATCAAGGTGGTCAAAGCTCAGCGGTGCGCCGGCTGCTGTCTTGCCGGCGTTGTTGAAGGCCATCGGGTTGCCCGGCGGCAGGCGTTTGCTCAAGCCGTCAAAGGCGCGAGGGTTGCTGGCGGTGTCGCCATTGATCAAGGTGGCTTCCAGGGTGAGGCGCAACCGCTTCGCGGAAGCCAGGGCTACGAGCGCACCTTCATCTCGATCTGGCTGGCACGGGCCTCCGGGCCCATTAGGTCCACGATCGAGCGGTCCACATCGACGTCACCGCCAAACAGGTGCACCGCCTCTGCGCGCTGGTCGACA
>JAIXOF010000176.1 GCA_027486935.1 Cyanobium sp. C1_MAG_00004
GGCCTCCGCCCCCTCCTCCTCCCGTCCAGGCCTCTCGCCCCCCACCGCCGAAGCCCCCGTCTCCTCCTCCGCCGCCCGTCCCTCCGCCGCCAAAACCGCCGCGCACGCCGCCGAGCCCGCCGCTGCCGCCTCCCGCCGCGCCGCAGCCTCTCCCGCCGACCCCGCCCCGGCCCCAGCCTCCCTCTACCCTGCCAACTTCGACTGGGCCGCCGCCCTCGCCCAAATTGACACCATCGTCGCCGCCCACCGCCGTCCGGGTGCTTACGGGCGCACCCGCGCTCGCACCTCCCCCCCGTCGAGCCCTACGCAGGCCTCCCTCCATCCTACCACGCACAACACCGCCCTCGCCCCCCTCGCCCCCACCGACTCACCCGCTGGCGCCCCCGACCATGACGATGCCGACGCCTTCCCCCCCTCCGCCGCCGCCGCCGCCGCCGCCGCCACCGCCGCCGCCGCCGCCGACGCCACCTCCGCCCGCCGCCACTCCACTCGCCCTGGCTTCGGAAAGCCCGCCGCCCAGCACTACTCCATCGTCAATCCTCAGCCGCCGCCCAAACTCCGTGGCCGCGCCGCCGCCTCCGCCAATGAACGTGAACGCCGAACCGCCTCCTCCGTCGCCGCTGCCTCCACTGCGGCCGCTGCCACCGCTGCCGTCGCCTCCCCGAATGCCCCCACCGCCGCGCCCGCCGCCCCTGCCGCCTCCCCCGCCCTGCCCCCTCACCCGCCGCCTCCTCAGCCCCCTCCGCCCCCTCCACCCACCCAGGGCTTCCACTGCCCCGTCCCCAACTGCCCCCGCGCCCACGGCCCGCCCGCCCGCAACGGCGCCGGCTTCGCCACGAGAAACGGCTTCCGCCTCCACTGCATCGCCCTCCACTCGGACCGCCAGCCCTTCCCCGACCCCGTCGACGCCCTCGGCCAGCCCCTCCCCCTCCCGCCCGTCGCCATCCCCCCCGGCCCCGCCGCCGGACCCGCCGCTCCGCCGCCGCCACCCCCGTCTCCGCCTCCCCCTCCTCTCCCACCCATTCACCATCCGCCCGCCCTCAACGCCGGCATTGCTCCTCCCCCCCGTTCCGTCCGTGGCCCCAACGCCGCCCCCTCCGCCGCCGATCATGCCGCCCTCCTGAACATCGACGCCGCCTCCGTCCTCTCCTCCGTCACCTTCCGCGTTTTCCCGTCCGTCGGCAACCACGAGAACATCCGCGCCTTCGCCCAAGCCCTCCGCCTTCCCCTCGGCCTCCTGATCAAGGACAACGCCCCGCAAGACCATCGCGTCGGCCTGACCCTCATCTCCCTCCTCCCGCTCATGGTCCTCGACGCCTCCCCCTCCGGCCTCCCGTCCACCGAACGCTGGCGCAACGTCGTCCGCCGCCGCCTCCACCGCTTCTGCCAAGGCGACTGGTATTACCTCCTTGCCGAGGCGCTCCACCGCGTCCGGAACGCAGCCCCCGCCGCCCCCCCCGCCCCCGCCGCGCCGCCGCCCCCCGCCGCCCCGCCGCCCCCGTCCGCCGCCGGCCCCACCTCCGACTCCCCCGCCTCCTCGCCGGCTGACCGTGACCGCCGCCGCCGCGGCCTCCGTGCCACCGCCCTCGCCCACGCCCGCCAGTTCTCGCGGGCCACCGACTGCGTCCTCTCCTCCGGCACCCTCGCCCCCATCTCCTCCAACGCCACGCTCACCGCGCTCAACGCCCTCCATCCCTTCGACCCCGGCTTCCAGGGCGACAACTGGGCCCAAGGCGGCACTGAATGGCAACGCCTCCGTGACTTCGCCCCCGCCTCCACCGTCACCATCACCGCCGACGACATCCTCGCCGCCGTGCGCTCGAGCGACCGCACCGCCGCCGGCGGCCCCTCGGGCCTCACCCTCCGCCACCTCCATTCCATCCTCATGGACGACGAGTCCATGCGCGAGACTTTCGCCAAGTTCTTCACGCACCTCGTCAACGGCGTCTACCCCCACGACCTCGTCTCAGGCGTCCTCGGCAACTGCCGCCTCATCCCGCTCGCCAAGTCCTCCGGCGGCGTCCGCCCCATCGCCATCGGCGAGCTCCTCCGCCGCCTCTGCGGCCGCTGCCTTCTCCACCACTGCCACGCCGACATCACCGCCGCCCTCGAGCCGCTGCAGGTCGGCGTCGGCTCGCGCAGCGGAGGCGAGACGTGCTGCCGCGCCGTCATGGCCTACCTCGAGCTGCACCCGGACCACGCCATCGTGAACACGGACCTCGCCTCGGCCTTCCAGTGCATGACCCGCGTCGCCATCTTCCAGGAGCTCCTCGCCGACCCGACGCTCCAGAAGCTCGCTCCGCTGCTGCGCAACTGGTACCTCTGGAACTCGGACCTCATCGTCGCCAACCCCGACGACCCCACCGCCCCCATCGTCATCCGCAGCCGCTCTGGCGCCCAGCAGGGGTGCACCTTCGGGTCATTCCTGTGGAGCCTCGGCTGGCAGAAGGCGCTCAAGGCCGCCGCCCAGATCGCCAACCTCTCCATCTCCTTCATCGACGACGGCACGTACGGCCTCCCCGTCGGCGACGTCAAGAAGCTCCTCGACTCCATCGGCGCCTCCGCCGCCGCCCACGGCGGCAGCCTCAACCTCTCCAAGACCCTCGTCTACTTCCCCTCCGCCCCCCTCCCCGCCTCCATCCGGGCCCTTGGCGTCCGCTGCGTCGACGCCACCACCCCCTCCGCCGACCGCGGCCTCGTCGTGAACGGCATCCCCATCGGGCACACCGACTTCATCTCGGGCTGGCTGGACGCCTACGTCGAGCGCCAGCGCGCGGACTGCCTCACCCTCCGCACCACCGTCCCGGAGACCAAGATCACGCTCGAGCTGCTCATCTTCTGCCTCCTCCCCCGCGCCGGCCACCTCCTCCGCTGCCTCCCTCCCTCCATCTCCCGCCCCTACGCCGAGCGCCTCGACACCATCTACCAGAACGCCATCATCACCACCGCCCTCCCGGACTTCCCCCTCGACGCCGTCCCCGCCGCCTCCCGCCGCCAGATCGCCCTCAAGATCCGCGACGGCGGCCTCAGCCCCTCCCTCGCCGCCACCATCCACGCCGCGTGGCTCGCCTCCGCCTACGACAGCCGCGCACTCCTCCTCCGGGTCCTCCCCGCCGCCGCCCCCCTCCTCCCCACAGCCCACGAGCTCCTCGCCCCCGGATCCGCCGCCCCCGCCGCCGCCTCCCCCTCCTCCCTCCTCGCCCTCCTCCACACCTCCGCCGCCACCATTCCTCCCGAGTCCCGTGCCGTCCTCCTCCGCCACTTCGACCCTCTGGCCGCCCCGCCCGCCCCCGCCCCCGACCCCAACGCCCTCGACATCAACAGCACCCAGGACAACAATGCCCGCACCGCCGCTGCCGCCACCGCCACCGCCGCCGCCGCCGACCCGCACCGCTCCTCCCCCCGAGTCCTCCTCCAGGCCAAGCTCTCCCGACCCATCTTCGA
>JAIXOF010000153.1 GCA_027486935.1 Cyanobium sp. C1_MAG_00004
ACCAGCGAATCGCCGCACTGGATGTGGGCGGCGAGGAAGCTCAGCGGCTTGCCGGGTTCGATCGCTTCGATCCAGAGCGCCACTTTGCACAGCTCCACTGCCATCGGGTTCTTGTCGACCCCGTAGATGCAGTGGGCCACCACATCGCGTAGGCACTGCTGGCGCAACTCTTCGCTGGGCTCTTCGTCTTCGGCGCGGATGCGGGCCAGCTCCAGCGCCAAGCGCCGAGCGGCCGCCAGCAGGAAGTGGCCGCTGCCGCAAGCTGGATCGAGCACCCGGATCGCCAGCAGCGCCACTTCCTTCTCCTCTCTGGTGGAGGCCTTGCTGAGTCGATCAGCAATTACGGGCAGCAGGGCCGAGACGATCAGGAGCTGTACCAGCTGGTCTGGCGTGTAGTAGCTGCCGGTGGTCTTGCGGTCGCTCCCTGCACCACCGCCATAGCTGAGCTGCCAGCTGCCGCCGCTGCGTTCCAACTGGGGATGGAGCTCAAGCAGGCCCTCATACACACTGCCCAGCTCTTCGGTGTTGAGGTCGCGGTAGTTGACGCGGGTGAGCGTGTCGCCGGCCTGGAACCAGCCGATCGCCCGCATCGCCCGCAGCAGAAAACGGTTGCCCAGCTCACAGGCCTCCAGCGCCTGGCACTGCGGCGCGTTGAACAGACCGCCCAGGCCGGGCAATCCCAGCGGTGAGCTGCTTTGGCGTAGCTGCAGGAACACCAGCTTCTGGGTCTGCCACAGGTCGCCGTAGGGGCCCTCCGAGGCGCTGCGGCGGATCGCCAGCTCGCGCAGCCGGCCGACGCTGTAGCCCTCGCGGTAGATGCGGCGGCGGGCATCGTCCTGGCTGATCGATCGCGGGAAGAGCAGATCGCGGTCTTCCGCGGTGAACAGGAACAGGAAGCGATACACCAGCCGCAACAGCTGGCGGTGCAGCTCCGCGCCGCTCAGCTCACCACTGGCGAGTTGGCCCCGCAGCGCATCGTTGGCCGGGTGCTGCAACAGGCCATTGCCCAGGGCCTCAAGGGCCTGCTGCACGCCATGGCGCAGCTGCCCCAGCACCCGCTCGCCCGCCACCTGGGCCTGCTCCTTCCAGATGTCGAGCACACAGCTGGCCGTTTGCGGATGGCGGAAGCGGCTGGCGTGCAGCAGCAGCCATAGTGTGGCGAACTCATCGAACAGCTCGCCCTCCACCAGCAGTTCCAGATCCACCTGCAGGTAGGCGGGCTTCACCAGCGAGGGGTTGTCGTGCAGCAGCCGCAGCCGGTCGCCGCTGAGCAGCAGCCCCCAGTTGGCGGTGTCGTCGGCATTGAAACATTCCTGTAGGCAGCTGTGCGGCGAACGGCGCCGGCCCTGCTGGCCGAAGGCGCTGCTGCCCTTGTCGAGCTGGTCGGCGGGGATGCCGCGCAGGATCAGGGGCACTGAACCCTCAAAGGCCCGGTGGGTGATCGGGAAGAGGGAGTCGCCGTGCTGCCAACCGCTGCAGGGCTGGAGATCGGTCCAACCCAGCACCTCCTTGAGTAAGCGCTGGGCGAGGTGTAGTCCAGCGGTGCTCTGGGCCGCCCGCTCGCGTAGATCCTTGTACTCCTCCCAGATCTCCTTGAGGCGCACCCAGGCCGCATCGATCTGCTCGCGCAGCCGCTCACCCTTGGCCAGGCCGTAGTCGGCCTCCTTTTGCTGCGGGGCCTGCAGGCGGGCCACCTGCTCCAGCAGCGACGCCGGCAGCAGGCTGCCTTTGAGCTCGATCGCCTGAAAGCTGACGGTGGCGGTGGCGCGGGGCATGGCTCAGAGGGTGGGGGCAGGCAGGAGAAGAATCAGGCCGATCACATCCACCGGCAGGCTCGGTTCGCAGCGGAAGCGCATGCGCAGCGCTTCACCGGAGCGCAGCGAGGCCTCACGCACACGGCGGTGGTCTTCCTCCGCCAGATCAGCGCGCCGCTCGGCCAGGGCGGCCAGTACCGGTTGCAGTCCATCTAGTTCGGCGATGGCTTCCTGAAGCCACTGCTGGCGTTGACCAGGATCGACGTTGCCGCTGGCCGGTGCCTCCAGCAGCTCAAGCGCTGCGGCTCCATCGAGGGGTTCCAGGCCATCGCCACTCACTCGGACGGTGAGGCATTCCTCCACCAGCAGATCGGGCAGGGCCTCGTAGTCCTTACCCGTCCAACGTGACTGGTGCAGCTGGTGGCGCAGCCGCAGCACCAGCACCTGGGTGCGCTTGGCCACAGCCTTGGTGCGAATCACAGACGCCCGAGCCGCCAGCTCTGGCTCCAGGCCGCTGAGGGCCCGCTCGGCCACGAAATCGGCCAGCTCCACTACCAGCGGATGGGAACGGCTGAGCAGCTGGCTGCCCTCACGGCCCGGTGAGCGGAAACTGAGCCGCATCTTGCCGCCGAGATCGTGGCTGCGCAGGCGCTCGTTCAGGGCCTGGCGGTTGTCTTCCAGGCGGGTGAGATCGAGCTCCCAACTACCGCTGGCTCCACCCAGTGGCCCAATCGGCAGGTTGAGGCGGCGGCAGGCGTTGAGCACCAACCGCTCGACCGCGTCTGCGCTGCCGAGGGATTCACGTGTGCGCTCCCATTCCCGCAGGGCTTCTTCTGGCTTGAGGCTGTGCTGGGCAAAGATCGTGCGGGTGGCCTTGGCGTTCTCCTTGGCGCTCTGCCACTCGGCGTCGATCACTGAATCCAGGTCTGAATCGGATCCACCGAAGCCAGGCAAGCCGAGGTTGAGGAACCCCTGAACCGCCTTGGCGGCCTTGCCGAAAATGCCGCCGAGCACCACCTGGGTGATGGTGTTGGCATTGCCGGGGATCGGCACGCTCACCCCCAGCTCTTTGCGGATCGTCTTCTCCTTCTCGAGGATCACGGTGCGCACCCGTTCATCCACCGGGTTGGAGTCGCCACCGTGCAGCATCAGAGCCCGCACCGCACTGCGGGCCTGGCCGAAGCGATCCACCCGGCCCTCGCGCTGTTCGTGGCGGGTGGGGTTCCAGCAGAGGTCGTAGTGCACCACCGCATCAAAGGTGTGCTGCAGGTCGATGCCCTCTGAGAGGCAATCGGTGGCCACCAGGATCGGCACCTTGCCGCCTGCCAGTTCGTTCTGCAGCTCGCGGATGCGCTCCACCCGCTCCTCCGGGGGCAGATCGCCGGTGACCGCCATCACCACGTGAGCGCGCTTGGGCAGTTCCTCCTCCAGCTGCTCCGCCAGGTAGTGGGCGGTGGGCCGGAAGCGGCAGAAGATCACGGGCCGGAAACCCTCCGCCAGCAGCCCCTTGAGCTCTTTGAGCAGCTGCTTGAGCTTGGGATCGTGGCTCTTGCCGCGCAGGCGATCGGATCGCTCGATCAGATCCTTCAGCAGCGCCGCGTCGGCCGAGTCAGCCAGATCGGCACCTGGCGCAGCTTCCTCGGCGCTGAACTCCTCTTCGGCGCCATCCAGAACGGCGAGCGTGGCCATCGCTTCCAGGTCATCGGCCAGCTCGTCCTCACTGGGAGCTGCTCCTGTGTCACCACCGTTCTGGAGGTTGAACAGCTTGGTGCGCAGCGATGCCGAGGCTGCAGCCGGACTGCTGCTCACGCAGCGCAGCAACGCCAGAGCAGCCCACCAGCTCATGCGCTGACGCAGCTTGCTTTCGCCAACGCTCCGCTCCACGAGTTCACGGGCATAGGCCAACACGTCATCGAAGAGCTTCCCCCAGTCGCCGCTGAGGGTGTAGGTGGCTTCGCGGGTCTCGCGATCAGGGAAGTCGGCCCCCTCGGTGCCCCATTCCTCCTTGAGGTCGAGGCGGCGGCGCTGAACGAAGTAGTTGCCCAGTTCATCGCGCAAGTCCTTGCGGCGCTGGCCCTCGGGCATCTCGCTCAGCCCCTCGAACTTGGGATCGAGCAGGCCGAGCAGGTTGTCGAAGGCCTCCTTATCGCCGCTGTGGGGTGTGGCGGTGAGCAGCACCAAGTGGCGCTGGGGATCGGCCGCCAGGCCCCGCAGCAGCTCATAGCGCTGCTGACGCCCGCCCCCCTTGCGGGCGGCACAGGTGTGGGCCTCATCGACGATCACGAACTCGCCGCAGCTGCGCAGGAAGCCCTCGCGGTTGCGGTCGCTCTTGATCCAATCGAGGCTCACCACCGTGAACGGCACCACGTCGAAGATCGACTTGCCCGCCGGCAGCCCCCGCTCCAACTTCTGGGCGGTGCCGGGCCGTACCACCTCGGCCGCCAGGTTGAACTGGCGGATCATGTCGCTCTTCCACTTCTCGCAGAGGTGCGGCGGGCAGATCACCGTGACCTTGCGGATCTCGCCCCGATCCAGCAGCTCCCGCGCGATCAGCAGCGCCTCCACCGTCTTGCCGAGGCCCACCTCATCGGCGATCAGCACCCGGCTCACCTCCTGCTTCAGCGCCATCAGCAGCGGCACCAGCTGATACGGCCGGGGCTCCAGGGCGACGTTGCCGAGGCAGCGGAACGGCCCTGCACCCGCTCGGAGCTTGAGGAGAAGGGCATCGCGCAGCAGCAGCGCTGAGCTTTGGGAGCCGCTGCAAGAAGGTTCGGGGTATCGGAAGTGAGCGGGTCTTACCGCTTCTGCTTCCAGAGTCCAGAACAGGGTGGCGATCGTCTGATCACCGCCGCCCAGCGGCCGCAGCCGGAGGACCTGATCCTGCTTCTCGGCGCGGCTCTGGGGCAGGGTCACCCATTCCCGGCCGCGCACCTGCACGATCGAGCCGGGGCTGGGGACGTCAGGAAGCTCCGTGGCCTGGGGGGCCGTCGGGGGTGACGTGGTGGTCATGGCTGGGCGTCCTTCCCGAAGAGCTGCTGATGCTGGGCGAACACGGCATCAAGGGCTTCCCCCAAGTCGGTTCCGGTTGTTCCCTGATCAGGGCCGGGGCCTTCTGGAGGCTGTTGCTGCGGGGGAGGCGAACTGCGTCCCCCAGCGCCATTGCTGCCTCCTCCTTTCCCTTCCCCGAAGAGCCAGGCGTGCTCGCAGAACACTGCGGGCCATTCCTCGCTGTGATGGTCAAAGACCACCACGCGGATGCCGGCATCCTTGAGGGCCTGGCGCTTCTGCTGATCCAACCGCTGCTGCAGGGGCTTGTTGTGATGCGGACCATCGATGAACACCAGCGCCGCTGCT
Source organism: Cyanobium sp. C1_MAG_00004 (assembly GCA_027486935.1). Taxonomy (GTDB): domain Bacteria; phylum Cyanobacteriota; class Cyanobacteriia; order PCC-6307; family Cyanobiaceae; genus RGUW01. The sequence continues at coordinate 5,109 of JAIXOF010000153.1, forward strand.
TCCCGGTAGGTGAAATCGGGCGTCACGAAATGACCGCTTACCTCCTTCTGGGCGTCATCAGGCAGGTGATGGCCAAGACGGAAGGCCGTTTCGAGCCAGAGGCGCTCAAGGCCGCTCTGGCACAAACCCCGCAGGCGCTCCAGCCGCTCGCTGCGGCTGTCTGAGCCACCCTGGCCCACCAGCTCACCGCGGGCCAGATCCAACAGGAATTGCTTGAGCGCAGGGATGCGGCGATCGATGCGGTCGTGCTCGCGCTGGTTGTGATAGCCGAGCAGGCAGCGGTAGCAGCCGGCCTCGCACTCCGGATCGGCGTCCTCCAGGGCGACTTCCGTAGTCGGTAGTGGATCGCTCAGGCGCCAGTGGCACACCTCCAGGGCGGTGCGGCCCAGCTGCCGCAGCGCCGATGGGCTTTCAACCAGTCGGCTGAGCACCCCTGCGCCACCCTCGGCGCTCTCGTAGAGCAGCAGGGCACTGGCTTCCTCCTCGTTTGGCATCAGCTCGGCGGCGATCTCGCTGCCATCGAGCTGGAAGGCCACCTCGATGCCGCGTTTGAGCGCGTTTTTAAGGCTGAGCAGCTGCAGGGGTTCCCAGTTGTTGGTGAACTGCAGCAGCAG